>DASWQQ010000235.1:0-4009 GCA_036403615.1 Candidatus Dormiibacterota bacterium
AGGGAACGATGGGAATCGTCACGAAAATATGGGTCCGGCTGACCCCGCTCCCGCCGATGCAGAAAACCCTGCTGGCCATCTATCCGGACATCCAGAGTGCAAGTAACGGAGTCTCCGCGATCGTCGAGAACGGAATCCTGCCGGCGGCGATCGAGATGCTGGACAAGATATCGATCCAGGCGATCGAGGCCGCCTCCCATGCGGGCTATCCACTGGATGCCGGTGCGGTACTGCTGCTCGAGGTAGATGGGGTGGAAGCGGTTGTCGAAGACCTCGCGCGGCGCATGGCCGACATCTGTAAAAAACACGGAGCGACGGAGGTCCGGGTCGCCCGCAACGAAGCAGAACGCCAGGCCCTCTGGAAGGGACGCAAGGGAGCTTTCTCCGCCATGGGCCGGCTCTCGCCTGACTTTTACGTGATGGACGGGGTGGTCCCCCGAACCAAGCTGCCGGAAACGCTGGAGAAGATCGACGCCATCAGCAAGCGCACCGGCTACACCATCTGCAACGTCTTTCACGCCGGCGATGGAAACCTGCATCCGCTGGTCCTGTTCGATGGTTTCATCCCCGGTCAATACGAGGCAGTGCTCAAGATCGGCGATGAGATCCTGAAGCTCTGCGCCGACGCGGGTGGCTCGGTCACGGGGGAGCATGGCATCGGCCTGGAAAAGCGCGAGAACATCCGCTACGTCTTCTCCGACGACGACCTCGAGGTGATGGACCAGGTGCGTCACGCCTTCGACCCGGCCGGCATCATGAATCCCGGCAAGATTTTTCCCGGCGACGGCCTGAGGCCGTCCGCGGCACCTTTCCGGTCTGTCGGCCGGCCTTCTCGGGCGGCCGTGGGAGGCGACGACCTGTGGGTGTAAGGGCGCAGGCCCAACCTCTGCCCGGGCAGCAGATTAGCGTGGCGCAGCAGCAAGCGATGGGGGTGGATGGGCTCCTGCCAGCAAAGATCATGCAACCTGGCGACGCCGAGGACGCGGCGCGGCAACTGCTTCTATGTGATCGATCCGGTGCCTGTGTTGTCGTCTGGGGAGGCGGCACCCAGATGGGCCTGGGCTCGCCGCCGCGACGCTACGACGTGGCCTTCTCCACGCAACGTATGACGCGGTTGCTGGAGTACGAGCCGGGCGACCTCACCTGTCGCGTCGAGGCCGGGATGCCGGTGGGCCAGTTGCAGTCCACGCTGCGCGGCAGAGGTCAGCGCCTTCCGCTGGACCCGCCGCACCCCGAACGCGCCACTGTGGGGGGGATGGTCGCCGCGAATACCAACGGGCTGAACCGAGCCCGCCACGGAACTGTCCGCGATTGGGTGATCGGTATCGCCGTGGCCTACCCCTCGGGCAAGGTGGCGCGCGCCGGCGGGAAGGTGGTCAAGAACGTGGCCGGCTACGACCTGATGAAGCTGCATACCGGCGCCCTCGGGACGCTGGGGGTGGTAGTCGAGGTGAACTTAAAGGTGCAGACGATGCCAGAGGCGGATGAGACCCTCCTGGCCCACTTCGAGGATCCAGGTGCGGCTTTGAAAGCCGGAATCGAGCTGGCCCATCAGTACCTCGCTCCGGCCGCCATGGTCCTGATGGATCGCACGGCATTGTGGAAATGCGGCCTAACCGCTGATTGGCGATGGACCCTAGCTCTGAAGCTGGAAGGTTACGCTCGGGAGATCGAACCGGCGCGTCAGGCTGCCGGCAGCATCATCCGGGCCGCGGATGGCCGCCTCGAGGGCAGCGCGATGCCGGAAGCCTTCTGGGACCAGGCCCGCGACTGGGCCGCGCCTGTGGGAGAGTCGGAAGCCGTGCTCTATGGCGTCACCTCGCTCACCGGCCTCAAATCCCTGGTTCCGGTCGCTACGGAGGCCGGCTCGTGCATGGTGCAGCCGGCCGCGGGGGTCTTTCACGTGCGGGTGCCGGTTGGATCTGCCGCGACGGCGGTCGAGCGCCTCCGGCACGCAGCCGGCGATGCGGGCCAGGTCGTGATCGCTCGCGCTCCGGCGGCTCTCAAGCAGACGCTCGACGTCTGGGGCGCGCCGCCCCCGAGCCTCCAGCTGATGAGGTCTATCAAGGCGGCTCTTGACCCGAAAGGAATCCTGAGTCCTGGTCGCTTCGTCGGAGGGATCTGATGGCGCGGGTGCCAGACCTCGACTTCAAGCACGAGGTGGAGCGGCAGGGAAGCCTGTCGCCCGTGGAGGGGATGGACATGGACCTGGTCCGTGATTGCATCCACTGCGGGCTCTGCCTGCCGAAATGTCCAACCTTCCGCATCCTCAATCACGAAGGCGACAGTCCAAGAGGGCGCATGTGGCAGATCAAGGAGGCGAGCCTGGGACTAGTCGAGTTCGAGGATCCGAGATTCCAGGCGCACATATACCAGTGCTTCAACTGTCGCGCCTGCGAGACGGCCTGCCCGTCGGGCGTCCAGTTCGGCGCCGTGATGGAGATGGCCCGGGCAAAAACGCCGCCGCAAAACCTGCGCGACCGAATGGTGAGGGTCATCCTCCTGAACGGGCTGCTTCCCCATCCGGCGCGTCTGCGCACAGCGGGCCGCCTTTTCAGGGCATTTCAGGCCCTTCGGATTCCGTCACTGCTCCGTTGGACAAGGGCATGGCGCGTGCTCCCGCTCGGTAAGTTCGCCGCATTCCCCCCCTTCACTGATCGCCAGGCCGGAGGTGGCGCGCTGGCCCTGACCACGGCGGCCCAGGGTAAACGACATGGTCGGGTCGGCCTCCTTACAGGTTGCATCCAGGACGAGATGTTTCACGGAACCAACCGCAGAACCGCGCTTGCGCTCTCCATGAACGGTTATGAGGTGGTGACCCCGGAGGAACGCGTGTGCTGCGGAGCACTGCCCTCGCACGCCGGGGAGGCGGAGACAGCGCACCGGCTGGCCGCGCGCACCGTCGCTGCCTTTTCCCGGCTTGGCGTCGAGGCGGTCGTCGTCAACGCCGCTGGTTGCGGCTCGAACATGAAGGAATACGGGGTGCAACTGCGTGGTGATGCCGGCGAGAAGGAGTTAGGGGAGGCGTTTTCGCGCACCGTTCGCGACGCGTCGGAGTTGCTGCTCGAGCGCGGCCTGCGACCGCCCACGAGGCGGATCGATTTACGGGTGGCTTACCAGGATGCCTGCCACCTCCTCCATGGACAGAGGATCCATCAGCAACCGCGGCAGATACTGCGCATGATTCCCGGCATCGAACTCCTGGAAATGAAAGAAGGGGATTGGTGTTGCGGCTCAGCGGGCATCTACAACTTGACGCATCCGGAGATCGCGGACGAGGCGCTTAGCTGGAAGGTGCGGAACATCGTCGAGACAGGGGCGCAGGTGGTGGCCTCAGCCAATCCGGGTTGTATCCTCCAGGTTTCGATGGGCCTGCAGCGCGCCGGGCATGACATCCCGGTGGTGCACGTGATGGACCTGCTGGGCTGGGCCTATGGCGACCTGGGAGAAGCACCCCCGGTTATCCGCCGAGCCCTCCGCTGATGGCGCTGGCGCGCACCGGCCCACTCGGTGATCCGTGGCTCGATCGCCTGTCGAGCATGATCTGGGCCAAGCCGGAGTTCTCCATGGTTCCAATCGACTATGAGGAGGTGCCGAACAGGCCGTACGGCGGATCGCGCGAGGTAAGCCACGGCCCAAGGATCGTGTTCTTTGGAATTCCATCCGACTACGGGGCTGCCTTCTTTCTGCATCTGGTTGAGCGTCGCGCCAACATCGTGGCAGCGGTTTGCAGCACCCGCTGGCAGCGAACCCACCCCAAAGCGGATCTAATCGCGCGAATCGCCGGCCACATCGGCCGGCCGGTTGAGGTCACCGCGAACGCCAATGCGGAAGCGTTCGTTCGCGGCCTGCGAGCTTATCAGCCTGACGTGGTGGTGATGGCCAGTTTCGACCAGATCCTGGCACCGGAAGCCCTCTCCGTTCCGGCCCGTGGCTGGCTAAACATTCACCCGTCGCTCCTGCCGCGACATCGTGGGCCCGAACCGATCTACTGGACGATCGTCTCAGG
>DASWQQ010000236.1:0-5164 GCA_036403615.1 Candidatus Dormiibacterota bacterium
GCTGAAAATCTTGACATCGACCACGATGCCGCGCTCTCCATGCGGGACGCGCAGCGAGGAATCGCGGACCTCGCGTGCCTTCTCACCGAAGATGGCGCGAAGGAGCCGCTCTTCAGCGGAGAGCTCCGACTCACCCTTGGGCGTGATCTTGCCTACCAGGATGTCCCCGGGATGGACCTCGGCGCCGATGTAGACGATGCCGCGCTCGTCCAGGTTCTTCAAGGTCTCGTCGCTGACGTTGGGAATGTCGCGCGTGATCTCCTCGGGACCAAGCTTGGTGTCGCGAGCCTCGATCTCGTACTCCTCGATGTGGATCGAGGTGTACTTGTCCTCGCGGACTACCGACTCGGAGATCAGGATGGCGTCTTCGTAGTTGTAACCCTCCCAGGGCATGAAGGCGACCAGGATGTTGCGACCGAGCGCCAGCTCACCTTCCGAGGTGGCCGGTCCGTCGGCCAGCGGCGTGCCCGCCTCGACGTGGGTGCCGGCGGGAACGATCACCCGCTGCGAAAGGCAGGTGCCCTGGTTGGAACGCTGGAACTTGTGGATCGGATACCACTGCGTCGGGGTGCCGTCGTCCGGCTTGAGCAGGATGCCCATCTCGCTCTTGAAGCTGTCGAGTTTCGACTCCGGTGAGTCGGCGGGCGGTGGTGCGGCGCAGGAGATCACCGTGCCGGCGGTCTTGGCCATGATCAGCTCGCCTGAATCGCGGGCGGCCGCTCCTTCCATGCCGGTGCCCACGACAGGCGACTCGGTGACCACCAGTGGCACCGCCTGGCGCTGCATGTTTGAGCCCATCAGGGCCCGGTTTGCATCGTCGTGCTCCAGGAAGGGGATGAGCGCCGTGGCTACGCTGACTGTCTGCTTCGGCGAAACGTCCATGTACTCGATGCGGTTCACGTCCGCCACCAGGAACAGGTTCTTGGTGCGGGCCGTGGTGCGCTCCTCGATGAACTGGCTGTCCTTGTCGAGCGGCGCGTTTGCCTGGGCCACGATGTAGCGGTCCTCCTCGTCTGCTGAGAGGAATTTGACCTCGTCGCTCACCCAGGGCTTGATCTGGACGTCGCCCGCCTTGGCTTTGACCAGAGAGTCGGCCAGGTCGCGATCGATAACGGTGCCCGACGAGGCCAGCTTGGTCCGCTTGGAGGAAGCCTCAACCACGTCCTCACGAATGGTCCGCCCGACCAGCTTGTCACGATGCGCCTTGTCAGCAGGCATGCTGGCAAAGACCCGCCGGAAGGGGGTCTCGATGAAGCCGTACTCGTTGACCCGGGCGAAGGTCGCCAGTGACCCGATCAGGCCGATGTTTGGACCTTCGGGGGTCTCGATCGGGCAGATGCGGCCGTAGTGAGAGTGGTGTACGTCTCGAACGTCGAAGCCGGCCCGCTCACGGGAGAGGCCGCCGGGACCGAGTGCCGAGAGGCGGCGCTTGTGAGTCAGCTCGGCCAGCGGATTGGTCTGGTCCATGAACTGGGAGAGCTGGCTGGAACCGAAGAACTCCTTGATCGCGGCCACTACCGGGCGGGCGTTGATCAGGCTCGCCGCGGTAACCGTGGCGGCGTCGCAGATCGTCATGCGCTCCTTGATGATCCGCTCCATGCGGATCAGTCCCATGCGGAACTGGTTCTGGAGCAGCTCGCCCACGGCGCGAACGCGCCGGTTACCGAGATGGTCGATGTCATCCGGCTCGCCGGTGCCGTTGTTCAGCTCGATCAGCTTGCGGATGATCGCGATGAAGTCGTCGTTGGAGAGGGTGCGGACCGTCATGTCCGTTCCCAGGCCAAGGCGGCGATTCAGCTTGAAGCGGCCCACCCGGGAAAGATCGAAGCGCCGCGGGTTGAAGAAGAGTGCCGTCATCAGCGCCCGCGCGTTGTCGACGGTCGGGGGATCGCCAGGCCGGATCTTCTTGTACATCTCGACCAGGGCGTCGTTGACGTCGGTCGAGGAGTCCTTCTCCAGGGTTGCCTGGATGAACTTGTGCTCGGCGTTGTTGTCGACGTCGGCAAAGAGGGCCTTGATCTCGTTGTTGCTGCCATAGCCGAGCGCCCGGACCAGCGTGGTCACCGGGATCTTCCGCTTGCGGTCGATCTTGACCGTCAGGATGTCCTTGCCCGAGGTCTCGATCTCGAGCCAGGCGCCGCGGTTGGGGATCAGCTTGGCGGCATAGAGCATCCGGCCCGAAGCGCGATCCTCGCTGCTGGTGAAATAGATGCCCGGCGAGCGAACCAGCTGGGAGACGACGACCCGCTCAGTCCCGTTGACGATAAAGGTGCCTTCCTCGGTCATGATCGGAAAGTCGCCCATGAAGACTTCCGACTCCTTGATCTCGCCCGCGTTCTCACCCGTCCGGATGGTCAACCGGGTATTGATGCGGAGCGGAGCGGCAAAGGTCATGTCGCGGTTGCGGCACTCCTCCTTGTCGAACTTGGGCTGGCCGAACTCGTAATCCAGGAACTTCAGTTCGTAGTTCTTCCCCGTATAGTCGGTGATCGGGTTGATCTCCTCGAACAACTCGCGCAAGCCTTCGCGCTTGAACCAGTTGAAGGATCGGATCTGGGTCTCGATCAGGTCGGCGACCGGCAACATCTCCGGAATCTGGCCGTAGCTGACACGAGAGCCGTTTGAGGCAGGCTGGATCATGGACTCTCCTTTAGATGAAGAAGGGATGAAGGATGAGCAGGCCGGTACCTTTGGGGACGCGGAAAAGCACGCCTTGAAGCACCGAACGGCAATCCTAACACGCGTTTTGCTCGGGTGTCAAGCGCACACCGAGTCTAGCCGCGAAGTCCCTTCCTTCGCGAGCGCACCCCACGGGCGCTCCCGTGGGCGGAAAACGGGTCAGAATCTAGTAATTGGCGTTGTCAGACTAATCGCCCGCCAGTCTAGCACTCACCGCGGGCGAAGGGAAGAGTCGGCGGCAAATTCGTGTTCTTGACTACGTAAGTCCTGTTTCTCAAGGAGGATTCGATGCCCGCGGTAACCGCCAATGACGCCCTCGCCCTACCCCGTATCCCTCTGCCGACCGGCTCGCCGGAGCGCGCGATCGTGTCCGTGACGACCGCCCCCAGCGGCTTTGAGGGAGACGGCTTCCCGGTCCGGCGAGCGTTCGCCGGCGTCGACCTTCGCCTCCTCGACCCCTTCGTCCACCTGGACCAGATGGGTGAGGTGGAGTACGCGCCAGGTGAGCCGAAGGGCACCCCCTGGCATCCACACCGCGGCTTCGAGACGGTGACCTACATCATCGACGGCGCCTTCCAGCATCACGACTCGAATGGCGGTGGCGGGCTGATCACCAACGGTGACACCCAGTGGATGACCGCGGGAGCCGGCATCCTGCACATCGAAACGCCGCCAGAAGAGCTGGTCGCCAGCGGTGGCCTCTTTCATGGTTTCCAGCTCTGGGTCAACCTACCCTCGAAGATGAAATGGACGCCACCGCGCTACCAGGACATCCGCGCCGGCAAGGTCGCCCTGCTCTCATCTCACGATGGCGGCACGCTGATCCGAGTCATCGCCGGGGAGATCGCCGGTCACGCCGGTCCTGGCGTCACCCATACCGATATGGCGATGGCCCACGCGACGCTGAACCCGGGTGCCACGCTATCGCTGCCCTGGCGCCCCGACTTCAACGCCTTGCTCTACGTGCTGAACGGCCGTGGCACGGTCGGCCTGGAGCGCCGTCCGATTGCAATGGGGCAGCTTGCCGTCTATGGACCCGGGGACGTCCTGACGGTTACCGCCGACCGGCTCCAGGAGAGCCGCAGCCCGAACGTTGACGTCCTCATCATCGGCGGCCAGCCGATCCGCGAGACGGTCGCCTGGTACGGCCCATTCGTGATGAACACCCAGGCCGAACTGGCCCAGGCAGTCGACGACTACCGCGCGGGGCGGCTCGGAACAGTCCCCGCCCAGTACGCCTGAGCTCGCCTTCTTCAGGCCGTAATGACGTGCCGGAGCGTCTGACGCGGGCCGGCTTCCTCGCCGCCGAGGAGGAGGCAGCCGAACTGGCGCTCCGCGCCGGAGGGGATGCCGGGCTGCTTGAATCGCTTCTGGAGCGGCGGCTGACCGGTGAGCCGCTCGCCTGGATCACCGGGCGGCTGACCTTTTGCGGCGTCGAAGTCGAGATCGATCCCGGTGTCTATGTTCCCCGCTGGCAGAGCGAGCCACTGGCCCGCGAAGCGGCAAAGCGCCTGGGCGTGGACGGGGTCGCAGTCGATCTCTGCACCGGATCAGGAGCGGTAGCCAAGGCGATCATGGCGGCCCGGCCTGCCGCCGGGGTTTTCGCTTCGGATCTGGATCCCCGAGCCGTCGCCTGCGCCCGGCGCAACGGTGTCGACGCCTACCTGGGTGACCTCTTTGACCCGATCCCCACGGCCCTGGCGGGACACGTCGATGTCATCGTCGGAGTCGTTCCCTACGTCCCAACCCCCGACCTGCCGCTGCTTCAGCGCGACACGTTCAGCTTCGAATCTCGGCTGTCCTACGACGGCGGTCCAGACGGGACCGACATCCTGAGGCGGGTACTGCGGGGAAGCCCACGGTTCCTGCGTCGCGGTGGTGCACTGCTGCTGGAACTCGGTGGCAAGCAGGCCCATGCGCTGGAGGGGGAGCTTGCCGGTCTGGGGTACCGCAAGGTCACCCTCCTTCACGACGAGGAGGGCGACCTTCGCGGTATCGCGGCGACTCTTACTTGATTTCGGCTGAGGCGCCCGCGTCCTTGAGCTTCTTCAAAACTCCTTCGGCTTCCTCGCGGTTGACGCCCTGCTTGACCGGCTTGGGAGACTGGTCGACGAGGTCCTTGGCTTCCTTCAACCCCAGGCCGGTGATCTCGCGGACGACCTTGATGACGCCGATCTTGGCATCGCCCGCCGCCGTCAGGACCACGGAGAACTCGGTTTGCTCAGCCTCGGCAGCGGGGGCCGCTCCGGCGCCGCCACCACCTGGCGCGGCTGCAACCGCGACCGGAGCCGCTGCCGTCACGCCGAACTCAGTCTCGATCGCCTTGATGGCGTTCATGACGTCCACCACGGTCCATTCCTTTAGCGCGGATACGAAATCGTCGACGCTTACCATTGCCATCTTTTCCTCCTAACTTGCCGCCGGCGCTGCCGCCGGTGATTGACTTTCTTTCTGGGTGCGAAGCGCATCGAGGGTACGTGCGAAT
>DASWQQ010000237.1:0-3966 GCA_036403615.1 Candidatus Dormiibacterota bacterium
CCTCAGGCTGCGGGCTGGCTGAGACGGCGCGAATGCTCGACATCCTGGCGCGCGAGAGCGCCCAGCAATGCGGTCCCTGCTTCAACGGACTTCCGGCGCTTGCGGACGTGATGACTCGGGTCGCACTCGGCCGACCCCAGGAGGGTGATGTCGTGCGGTTGCGTCGCTGGTCGGGGCAGCTCTCTGGCCAGCGCGGTGCCTGCCACCATCCCAACGGGGCGGTCGGCCTGGTTACCACCGCCCTCAAGACATTCGAGCACGACCTCAACTGGCATCTTCTCCGCGGAGCATGCGCCGGCAGCGAGCGGGCTTCGATGTTGCCGCCGGTAGCGGTCGGCGAGGGCTGGCGCTGACCAGGCTCCGCGTCGATCCGATCGCCTGCGACGGCACTGGCGCCTGTGCCGAGCTCTTTCCCGAGCGCATCCGGCTCGACGACTGGGGTTACCCGATCATCGACCCGGTGGCGATCGACCATCAGCTGCTGCCGCACGCTCAGCGAGCCGTCAAGAGCTGCCCAAAGATGGCACTGACGATCGACTACCCCGAGGCTGAATGAAGCTGCGCACCGTCGTGTTGCCGGCGCTGCTGATGGCCTTGCTGGTCGCGAGCTCATGCACCCCGCGCCAGGCAGGAACGCCGAAGAAGAGCACGTCGCCCTCGGCTTCGGTCGTGGCTGACCCGCCGGCGTCGCCAACCCCGGCCAGGCCGTCGCACGTCTTCGTGATCGTCATGGAGAACAGTTCCTATGAAAGCGCGATGGCACAGCCTTACCTAGCGAGCCTGGCCGCGCAATACGGTGTGGCGACGGACTACCACCCGATTTCGAATCCCAGCCTGCCGAACTACCTGGCGATGACGTCAGGATCCACCTGGGGAATCCGCGATGACAACTATCATCGCCTGCCTTCAGCCGGGCTCGGGGTCGAGCTGACTGACGCCGGGATTTCCTGGAAAGCCTACATGGAGGGCTTTACCGGCGACTGCTTCAACAGCCCTTATCCGTATGCGCTCAAGCACAACCCGTTTGCCTATTACGGGGGGCAGTGTCCTGCGAATGTCGTGCCCATGACGCAGCTGACCGCCGACCTTGCCGCTAACACTCCTCAGCTCTCCTGGATTACGCCTGGAATGTGCCATGACGGCCATGACTGCTCCCGCCGGGTCGCCGACCAGTGGCTGGCGGCAACCGTGCCGCAAATCCTCGCCTCGCCGGCCTGGCAGGACAATGGGGTCCTCTTTATCACGGCTGACGAGTCCGACGGCGCCGGCGATCGCGTTCCATTCGTGGTTGCCGCCCCCCAGCTACATGGCGCGCAACTGACTCAGACCTACGATCACTATTCGTTGCTGGCAACGATTGCCGACGACCTGCAGGTAGCTCGTCCGGGGGAGTCGGCTCAGGCGAACCCGATCAGCCTGAACGGCTAAGGGCTGCGCAGGGTGTTGATCGCCTGGCGGCCGGCATCCATCCATTCCCGGTTGAAGAGCCAGGACTCGACGCCCCAGAGAAGGACCACGCTGGCTCCTCCGTCGCGATAGGCGGAGGCGCTGTCGATCAGGTCCTGGGAGGTGAATCCCGGCGCGCCGACCCAGGGGATACCCTGCATCTCGGTAATCCAGAGCTGCTTGCCAGCCAGCCGCGCTTGTGCCGACCAGTAGATGATGGTGTCGCTCTTCCAGGCGATCCGCTCCTCGGCGGGATCCTCGGCCAGCGGCGTGGACGGAGTCACGACGTAGACGTCCAGGCCGAGCGCGTCACCGAGCTGCAGGGTCTCACTCGGATGGCCGGCCGCCTTCGGCCCTGGTAGAAGCCGGTAGAGCCAGGCCAGCGGGCTGCGGCCCTGCTTGTCCAGCGTTATATGCGAGGAGTTGAAGGTGGTGACTACGACCGGATGTGACCGGTCGCTGGCCCGCACCACGTCGAGCTCGTTGTCGAGGTTGGTCGTGGTCAGCGCCGGCGCGTGGTCGACGTTGGTGGTCACGCTGTCGAGCGGCTCGTTCTCCAGTTGCCAGGCATAAAGCTCCGGCAGTTGGGCGTAGTGGTCGATGACCGTGCGGAGGTAGCTGGAGTAGGCCGGGCTTGCCACGATCTTCCTCAGGTTGCTTCCCTGCGCGTTGGGCAGCCATCCAGGAAGGTAGACCTCCGGGTAGCCAAGGTTGCGGGCGCCGATGGTGAGGACGACCCGCGTCGGCTTCCGCAGATGCCGGTTGTGCTTGCGGATGACGGCAAGGAGGGCATCGGTCGATGAGAAGTCAAAGGCATCGGGCCACGGCTGCACCTGGCTCCAGTAGATCGGTAGGCGCACCAGATCCGGCTGCAGCCTGTCGACGAGTGTTTGGAGGGCTGCGGTCGGGCTTTCGTTCAGCAGGCGGGGCACCGAGAAAGGGCTGAAGGAGAACCCGACCAGGGGCGGCCCGGGCGGAGGCGCGGACACGGCGGGGGCGGCGGCCGGGGTTACGTTCACCAACAGCGCGGCGAAGCAGCCCGCAGCCACCGCCGAGCTCGCTTTACGGAAACGCCCCAATACCAAACAGCTTCTCCCCGACCCATCAAAGCACGGGCGCATGAGAGCGCCATGAAAACCCCTTTATCAATTCTGGCAGGAGGGGTGCTCAGGGGGCGGCGCCCGGATCGAATTTCGAGGCTCGGGGCGCTCCGTTTGTATTCAAGAGCTTGAGCAATACCCGCTGCTGCGCATATAATCCGGCCAGTTCGTCACCGGACTCTGGGGAAAGGAGGTGGCTGGATGTATTACGGCGGAGGCGGATTACTCCTCGTCCTCGGCATCATCGCGCTAGTGCTCGGTTACACCCTGATTGGGATTGTCCTGATCATTCTGGCACTCGTCGCCGGCGGCTTTGGCTTCTACGGCGGCCGTCGAGGCGTTTAGCGACTGATCTCAGCCCTGCGTGCGGCGCCCGGCCCTGCGAGTGGGGCCGGTTCCGAGCACGCAGGGTACCCCATTGACCGTCAGCTCAGCATCCGTGATCGTGTACGGATTGAATGAGGCGAACCTGCAGGTAGGCCAGCCCTGCGCCAGGGTCGACGGGAGGGACTCGGTGCCCGGCAGGAAGTAGTTATCGCCGACCCGGTCGACGCCGGCGGGCACCGGGTACCACTCGTCAGGCTTCGGAGCCAGGGCCTGGAGCATGTACTGGTGCCAGATCGGCGCCGCTCCGACGATGCCCGTCGAGTTGTGTGCCAGCGGCTGGTAGTCGGGGTTGCCTACCCAGACCGCGGTCGCCAGGCTGGGTGTGAAGCCGACCGTCCAGTTGTCCCGGAAGTCCTGGGTCGTCCCCGTCTTTGCGGCAACATGCCTGCCCGGCAGTGTCAGATCTCCGCCGCAGCCGAATTCCAGGCACCGGTTTCGATCGTCCGACATGATCGAGTCAACGATGAACGAGGCCTGCGGCGTCACCGCTCGAAATTCGTTCTTCCTGGCGTCGTAGGCGAAGACTTCCTTGCCCAGGCCGTCCTGAATGTGAAGAATCGGCGCCGGCTGGTGGCGGACTCCGAGGGCCGCGAGCGTGGAGGCGCCGGTTGCCATGTCGAGTGGGGGAACGGCGTAGCCACCCAGCGTCAGGCTGATTCCATAGCTGCTGTCCTTGGCCGTTACGGTGGTCACACCCATGCGGCGGGCGGTGTCGAGAACGGCCGGGATGCCGACGGTCAACTCGGTCTTGATCGCCGGGATGTTCAGCGAGTTACCCATCGCGATCTTGAGCGGAACCGTGCCGTGGAACGTCTGGTCGTAGTTCTGGGGTTCGTAGGGTTTGTAGCCATCGGTGCCGCCGCCCAGGGGAAACTTCATCGGCTGGTCGAGGATCGGGCTGATCATGTTGAGCCGGCCGCTCTCGATCGCCGCGGTGTAGGTGAACATTTTGAAGGACGATCCCGGCTGTCGGGTGGGGGAGGTGGCCATGTTGATCTGGCCGCCCGGCCGGTTGTAATCGGCGCCACCGACC
>DASWQQ010000238.1:0-1917 GCA_036403615.1 Candidatus Dormiibacterota bacterium
CTCAAAGCTGATGTGCTGGGTGGCGGTCGATCGTGGCGCGCGGTTGGCGCTCCTGCGGGGCGAGAGTGAGGCGGCGGAGCGCTGGCGTTCGATCGCCGCCGAGATCCACGCCGATATCTGCAAGAACGGTCTCGACGCCCGTGGCGTCTTTACCCAGGCCTATGGCAACCCCGCGCTTGATGCCTCTGTCTTGCTGATGCCCTTGTTTCGCTTTCTACCACCCACCGACGAGCGGATCAAGAAGACCGTGTGCACCATCGCAGAGGAGCTCACCGTCGACGGACTTGTCCTGCGCTACCGCGTCGACCAGACCGACGACGGCCTCTCCGGGGAGGAAGGCACCTTCGCCATCTGCTCCTTCTGGCTGGTATCGGCACTCTCGGAGATCGGAGAGCGGCAGCGCGCCCGCCATCTCTGCGAGAAGATGCTCTCTTTCGCCAGCCCGCTCGGCCTCTACGCCGAGGAAATCGACACCCGGAACGCGCGCCACTTGGGCAACTTTCCCCAGGCCTTCACCCACCTGGCACTGATCAACG
The DNA here is from genome assembly GCA_036403615.1 of Candidatus Dormiibacterota bacterium. Taxonomy (GTDB): domain Bacteria; phylum Chloroflexota; class Dormibacteria; order CF-121; family CF-121; genus JALYYC01. Next base: position 537 of record DASWQQ010000238.1, read on the forward strand.
CCGTCATGCACGTAATCCGCTCCGATGAGGGTGACGACTCCCAGCGCTTCGCCCCGGCCCGCGCCCTGATCGCCTGACAGGCCAGCCGGTTATTCGTTCGAAACAGGCGGCCGGAGCAACGATCGGCATACAATCCACCCAGACCGCGAAGGGAGGGGACCCATGACCGACCGCCGTCGCTGGATCCTGGTGGCTGCCGTGCTTGGCTCCGGGATCGTCTTCCTCGATTCGACCGTAGTCAATGTTGCTCTGCCACGGATTGGCCGCGACCTACCCCGATCCCTATTCGGCGTACTCGAAGGGCAGTCATACGTCTACAACGCCTACCTGTTGACGCTCAGTGCACTCCTCATACTGGCGGGCGCGCTCAATGACTACTTCGGCCGTAAGCGGATGTTCGCCCTTGGCCTTGCCGGCTTCGGTGTGACCTCGGTCCTTTGCGGATTGGCACCGAACATGGAGTTGCTGGTTGTCTTCCGCATCCTGCAGGGCGCCGCCGGGGCGCTGCTCGTGCCGGGCTCGCTGGCCCTGATCACGGCGAATTTCGAGGGCGAGCAACGTGGCTGGGCCTTCGGTATCTGGGCCGGCGCGTCAGGGGCAACCACGGTGCTCGGTCCCTTCATCGGAGGGCTCCTTGTCGACACCATTTCCTGGCGCGCCGCCTTCTTGATCAATGTGCCCCTGATCCTGGTCGCGGTCTGGGCTACGTACACCCACGTGCCCGAGAGCCGCGACGAGAACGCATCCAACAAGTTCGACTGGATCGGTTCTGCCATCGTGGCGCTCGCGGTCGGCGGCCTGGCCTTCGGAGCAATCTACGGTGAGCAGCGCGACTGGAAGGATCCCGTCGGCTACATCGCGCTCGGCGTCGGCGCTCTCTTCACCATTGCCCTTCCCTTTTACATGAACCGGGCACAGCATCCACTGATCCCGCTGCAGCTCTTCAAATCCCGCAACTTCACCGTCACCAATATCTCCACGCTGCTGATCTACGGCGCTCTCTACGTAACCTTCTACTACCTGGCGATCTTCATGCAGGGGACGCTCGGTTACACGGCTGCCGCCGCGGGTCTGGCCGGGCTACCCGGCTCCCTCTTCCTGATCTTCCTGTCCGCCCGCTTCGGCAAGCTCGCCGGCCGCATCGGGCCGCGCTGGTTCATGGCGGTCGGCCCGGCGATCATGGCGCTGGGCGTGCTCTGGTACGCGCGCATCCCGGCAACCAGCGTGCCCTGGAAGCTTCAACTCAACGATCCGTCCAGCTTCCTGCCGAGCCTCTCCTACGTGGTCGACCTGCTGCCGGGCAGCGTCATCTTTGGCCTCGGTCTCACTATGCTGGTGGCGCCGCTGACCACCGCACTGATGGCGTCGGTGCCGTCCCACA
>DASWQQ010000239.1:0-2785 GCA_036403615.1 Candidatus Dormiibacterota bacterium
CGGGATATAGATCAGGAAGGCGAGCACGCCAAGGATGTGCAGCCAGTAGAAACCCTCGTGAACGGGGACCGCCGCGCCGCCCTGCCAGCCGATACCGCTGAAGAGCTGGGCAATCCCTGAGGAGACCGGCCGCCAGGGCGCAGAGGGATCAGCCCCTTGCGCCACCCGCGCGCCATTCTGCCCGAGCATCCCGACCATGATCACCGTGATCAATCCGAGGATGATGGCGGCATCGAGTTCGTTACTCTCGTGGAACTGGCGAGGCCGGATTACAACTCGATTGATGACAGCCATCGCCACCCCGGCAAGCACCAAAACTCCGAAAAGGTCCTGGAGAAAGGCAAGCCAGGTGGTGCCTCCGATAGGCGCCAGGCTGAACCCGGCGAAGATGCCTTCGCCAAAGGCCTGGATGATGGCGCTGAGCAACACGATGAATCCGTAGAAGATGAAGAGATGCAGGATGCCGGAGTAGAGATTGCGGAACATACGGGTATGTGCGCCGACGTAGACCGCCACTCCCCGCAGCCGTTCGAGCGGATGGTCGAAGCGGTTCTCATTGGGCCCAAGCCGAAGGATCCGGTAGAGGCGCCGGGTCCGGACGGCGAAGTACCCGATCGCCAGCAGCAGCACGGCGATGACGAGCACCGACTTCAAGCCTGCCATCGCCGATATCGTACGTGCTGATGAGGGTCGTCGGACTGACAGGAGGTATCGCCTCGGGCAAATCGACGGTCTCGGCGCTCTTCAAGGCGCTGGGCGCCGAGGTCGTCGATGCTGACCAGCTCGCACGCGAGGTGGTGGAACCCGGCCAGCCGGCGCTGGCTGAGATCATTGAGACCTTTGGCCGGGAGATACTGGGGCGCGACGGCCGGCTGGACCGTGCCCGCCTGGCGAACACCGTCTTCAAGGACCCGGCCTCCCGTGCCCGGCTCGAAGCCATCACCCATCCGCGGATCCGCCAGAGAATCGTCGAGGAAATCGAGGCGCGAGGGCCAAGACGCGGGCTTCTGATCCTCGATATACCGCTGCTCTACGAGAGACCACCCATCGACCCCGTGAAAGAGGTCGTTGTGGTCTGGGTCGATCCGCTCACGCAGCTCAACCGTCTGGTGGAACGCGACGGGCTGGACGAGGAAACGGCGCGTGCGCGCATCGCCACCCAGATGCCGCTCGATGAGAAGAAGGGCAGGGCCGACCACGTTATCGACAACAGCGGCTCGAGGGAGCAAACCCGTCAGCAGGTGGAAAGGGTCTACCGTCGCCTGCAGGCGACCTAGCTCGCCCTTCGGGGCTGTTCGAAGGGATCATCGCGGTATCTCTGACGTGCACGCAGCCGGACATCGAACCGCGTCAGCCAGACGACGAGCAGACCGACCACGAATAGAACAGTGCCCGGAGCGGCGTCTGAGAGGCGCCCCTGAACGCCGATGAACTCTCCAACCCAGCTACTGGAGCCAGCGACTCCATGGAAGAAGAGGAGGATGCCGCCGATGACGCAGGCGAGCCCGAGCACAAGGCCGGCAAGCGAGTAGATCAGTTGCAGCAAAACCAGCCGTTGCCAGAAATTCCGCCCACCCGGGTTGGGCGGCAGCTCCAGCGCACCGACGATAACCGGCAGCAGGTTCAACGACCACCTCCCAGTTCTGAGGGTAGGCGCAGAAGGCTACGACCGAATGGCATGGGCCATCCTGCTAAACGCTCGTGTCAGCGTCGTTACGGCTTCGTCAGGCGCTCTGGAAGTAGCCTGCCGGAGTCTTCTGTGCCGGCTTCAGCCCGCGCCGGAAGCCAAAGCCAGTCCCAGCCCGCGAAAGCAGCGCATCCGCCTCTGCCTGGGTGATCCTTCCCGACTTGACGGCCTTGTCGAGTACGTCCTTGGCCGCCGCCCTGACAGCTGATTGAACCGAGGCGTCCGACACCTTCGCGGTCTTCTCCAGCTCGGCCAGTGTCTTGCCGGCTTTGAGCTGGGTCTTGAGGTCGGAGGGGCTCAGGTGCAACGCCGTCGCCACCGCATTCAGCTCGGCCGTCATCAGGTCCGAAAGGAGAGGCGCACCCGCGCCGAAGCGGCCGAAACCCTTGCCAGAGCCGCGAATCGCGCCGAGACCATTGCCCGCGTTGATCCGTGCTTTCATGGCATCCGCCTGCACCTTCGTAATCTTGCCGTCACTCAGCATCTGGTCGACGGTCTGGAGTTGTGCCTTCTTGAGCGCATCCTGGGTTTGAGCCGGGGTCAGGTGCAGGATTCCCGCGAGCTTGTTGACGAAGACCTGGGCATAGTTGCTGGACGCGGTGGTGGCGGACGGAGTCGCCGCGACGGCGCCGACGCCAATGGCAAGAGCTGCGCCGCCGGCGAGCGGAAATGCGACCCAGCGATTGAGTTTCATCGGTCTAACCTCTCTTTTTGCTGACGCTGCATCAATCATCAAGGGCGGAAATGAGAAGACGATGAGAACACGCCAAGAAACGTGTAAAGGCAAAGGATGAGAAAATCACAGAAATGACGCCGGTTAGCGAGCTCATCTCGGTCCGCCACACCGACCTGTATATCGGCGGGGCCTGGCGCCCCGCGTCGGACGGGCAGCGGATCCAGGTAACAGACCCGGCGAGCAGCGAGCAGATCTCGACGGTGGCCAGCGCCTCGTTGCAGGACGCGCTGGATGCGGTCGATGCTGCGTCAGATGCGTTCCGCTCCTGGGCGGCGAGGGCGCCCCGGGAGCGCGCCGAGATCCTTCGGAGGGCTTTCGAGCTGATGATGCGCGACCAGGAGAAGCTGGCAGAGCTGATGGTG
>DASWQQ010000240.1:0-10632 GCA_036403615.1 Candidatus Dormiibacterota bacterium
GGTTGCCCGTCGAACTCAGGCGTGAGCACCCCGATCGCGACGAACCAGGTGAGGACCGTCAGCATGGTGATCGGCAGGACGACACTCTGCACCTCTTCCTGTCTTGAGACCAGCGAGCCGGCGGCCGCGAAGAGGATCGCGTAAAGGAAGTAGCCCAGGATGAACCACAAAAGCCCGGCCAGCACTATGCCGGCGGCGTCGGTCGGCACGCTGAAGATGTGAGTGACCGAGGCAAGAACGAAGCCGGTCAGCCCGATCAGGGTGAATTGGAGGAGACCGACCATGCCGATTCCCGCCACCTTGCCAATCAGCAGCTGTTCGGGCCGGACGGTCGAGAGAAGGATCTCGACGATTCGGTTGGCTTTCTCTTCAACCACACCCTGAGCGATGAAGGTGCCATAGGTCAGCAGCGCGACATAGAGGAAGAGGGCAACGATGAATCCGCCGATCACGAGGGCGATACGGTTCGCGTTTGCCGGCTGCAGGCTCGTCACCTGGACGTTGGCGGCGGCAACCTGGGCCTGGATTGCGGCCGGGTTGACGCCGGCATCAGTGAGGGCCCGGCTGAACGCCTCTTGCTGGACGATCGATTGCAAGGCAGCCTGCAGCGTCGTCAGATGGGTATCCCGGACGATCATCTGGGGCGCACCAAGGCTGCCGGCAATCAGCGCGTCGAGATTGCCGTTGCGGATCTCGCTTTCCCCCTGGGGCTGGTCACTAACCGAGTGGCGATCGATCTTGAATCCGAGCCCCTTCGCCGCCGCTGTCAGCGGATCGGCAAGTTGCTGCGCCTGCCCGACGAAGGCGACCTTGTAGGTAACCGCCGTGTCCTGCTTCTTGAGCACAACTGTCTGGAGCAGCACGAAGCCGGTAAGCGCGAGGAGGACCACCGCTGTCCCGATGATGAATACGCGGGTTCGAACCCTGGTCACGAACTCCCGGCGAGCGATGAGGTACGTGGTGTATAGCGGGCTCATCGGTGCTGCCCGCAAAGTGAGCAGTTCATGCCGGTTTCTGCTCAGCGACGACGTGTCTGAATAGCTCGCTCAACGGTGCAATGTCCTGGCGAAACTCGTGTACCGGACCTTCCTCGAGTGCCGCCTGAAGCAGCATCTGGTCGTCGCCGCCATCGCGGAATTCGACGAGCGACCGGTTGCCCTCCTGGCGCACGAGCTGCGCGCCGGGGACCTGCCGCAGCCAGCTGTTACCGGACTCTGGCCCGTCGACCCAGTACCGGGTCGGTCCGCCGCGACGGAGTTCCTCAACCGTTCCGGACGCAACCATGGCGCCGCTCTGGATGATGCCGACCCGGTCACACAATCGCTCGACCAACTCGAGCTGATGACTCGAGAAGATAACGGCGGCGCCGGCATCGGCGCGCTCGCGCAAGACGGCGCTCATGACGTCGACGGCCACAGGATCCAATCCGGAAAATGGCTCGTCAAGGATCAATAACTCGGGTTCGTAGAGAAGGGCGGCCGCAAGCTGCACGCGCTGCTGATTTCCCCGGCTGAGCTTCTGAACCTCGTCGTTGCGGCGTTGCCCGAGTCCAAGTCGTTCGAGCCAGCTCTCAGCGGCGTGGTGGGCCGCCGCTCGCGCCATACCGTGCAGCTCGGCGAGGTACACCAGCTGTTCCAGGACCCGCATCTTGGGGTACAGGCCGCGGTCTTCCGGCATGTAGCCAAAGCGGCGCCGGGTTTCAAACCGGATTGGCTGGCCGTCCCAGCGAACCTCTCCGCTATCGGCTGTCAACACGCCGATGACAATCCGCATGGTCGTCGTCTTTCCGGCACCGTTGCTGCCGACAAAGCCGAACAGCTCCCCGGAGCGGACCGTGAAACTGAGCTCGCGCAAGGCGACGACGGCGCCGTAGCGTCGCGAGACTCGGTCGATTTCGAGAAGGCGAGTACCCAAGGGTCGGAGGCAGATCTACGACGCGGCGATTGACTCGCCCGGCCTAGTGCCCCTCGCTAACCTCGTAAAGCTCGCTGGCGGGGTGCCCTGCCTTCTGATGGACAGCTGCTACCGCTTCCTTGTTGGGCCCGGTGGCGAGGCAGAATACTTTGCCTGCTTTTGAGTCCAGCCAGTACCTCTTGTATTCGACGCCAGTGCCCTTCTGCGCCTCGACATCAAGCTGATGAGCCTCGGCGAGCTGTTCCGGTGTGACGTGCATTCCCTCGTGTACGTCCATATAGGTCGGCATACGGTTCCTCCTCAAAGTCGTCTTGCCAGCGCTGCCAAGCATCGTATCTCAGTCCGCGGACCGCTGCCGCGGGGCCAGCAACTGGGTCTGCAGCGTTTCCGCCAGCCATGCCTGGAAGCGTTCGACCGGCCAACCGCATTCGATCACCAGTGTGTGGTAGAGACCGGGATCGTTGAGCGTCCAGATCAAATCGGCGGCCGCCATCGGGTCCAGGCCTTTCTTGAGGCGGCGCTTTTGCAGGATCGGCCGGAGTAGGTTGTCGGCGCCCATCCGTCGTTGCCTCTGGAGCAACTCCCAGAGTGCGCGGGTCTCGGGATCGGCCGACGACGCGGCACGAAGGACGACGTGGAGGGGGGCGAGGCGGGAGCAGATCTCAGTCGATATGGCGGCATAATCGGCGAGCATCTTGCCCGGGTCCGCCTCCCCGAGGATCTCCTTCGACCGGCCCCGCTCCACGAGGGCCACCGGTGCGTCATCGCCGACGATCGCGACATCGTAAGCCGCCTTGAGCAGGGCTGCTTTGCCACCGACCGAGGTGAAGACGGTCGCCCGGGCAACTCTCGCCTCGTCTGCGATCTGGTCGACGGTCGTCACGGCATAACCCTGCCGTACGAAGAGTCTGGTCGCGGCTGCCAGCAGCGCGGCACGAGTGGTCCGCGCCTGTGCCTGGCGCACCGGTGAGGCATATTGCCGCTTTACTTTGGTTCCCATTTTCATTAGACTAGCGATCTAGTCAAATAGTAGCAGCTGCGGTGGCTGCGTTGGAGGGAATGCCATGACAAGTGGTCCTGTCGCCGTGGTCGAAAGACTGCAGGCTGCCATCAATGCCCGGGATCTCGAGGCGCTCTTGTCTTGCTTCGACCCTGAGGTCACCAGTACCCAACCCGCTCACCCGGCACGTAACTTCACCGGAAGTGCCCAAGTGCGGCAGAACTGGGCCCAGATCTTTGCCGGCGTCCCCGATATCAGTGCCGAGCTTCTGCGCTACGCGGCGCAGGATGACACCGTCTGGGCCGAGTGGGCCTGGACGGGCACTCGCCGGGACGGAAATCGGTTTGAGATGCGGGGCGTGACAATTCAAGCCGTCGGTCAAAGCGACATTAAGCGCGTGACCTTCTACATGGAACCGCTGGAAACCGCGGGTCCGGCGGTGTCCGCCTCGGTAGGCCAGGCGGTCGGTGGCCGTCAATGATTTTGATCACAGGCGGAACCGGCACCCTCGGAACCGAGATCGTCAGGCGTCTTCGAACTCGGGGAGGGCCGGTCCGAGTCCTGGCGCGCGATACCGCACGCGCCACGCACTTACCCGGAGACGTTGAGGTCGTGCATGGGGACATTCGAGATCCGGATGCGGTCGCGCGCGCCTGCCATGGTGTTCATACCGTAGTTGCGGCTACTCACGGGTTTACGGGCGGCCGTGGAGCGAACCCGCGATCCATCGACTGGCTTGGTAATCGCAACCTGTTCGTCGCCGCGCAGGCGGCGGGTGTTCGGCATTGTGTCTTGATGTCGGTCGTGGGTGCCGCGAGGGGTCATCCGATGGAGCTCTTCGATATGAAAGCCCGCGCCGAAGAAGAACTGCGCGGCAGTTCCCTCGGCTGGACGATTGTCCGGGCAAGCGCCTTCATGGAGACGTGGCTGGCGTTGATCGGCGAGCCACTCCGCAGCACAGGGAGGACTCGGGTGTTCGGTCGAGCACGCAATCCCATCAACTTCGTTTCAGCTCGGGACGTCGCCGGCGTTGTCGTGGACGCGGTTGTAGGCCCCCAGCACCGGAGGACGGTCATCGAGGTCGGTGGCCCGGAGGACCTCAGCCTGCTGGACATAGCAGAGCGATTCAAGGCCGCGACCGGCGCAGGGGGCAAAGTGAGCCGTATTCCGCGACCGGCCATGAGGATGATGTCGGTTTTGATGCGTCCGTTCAACCCGGTTCTTGCGCTGCATGCCGCCTCGGGGGTCGTGATGGACACGCGGTCGATGACCTTCGATGCGCTGGCCAGTAAGACCGCGCTCACCCGGCGCGGCGAGACGCGGATCTCGGAGGTGATTCGCCGGCTCTATGTGGAGGTGCCGGTCGCGGCAGCGCACCAGACGGCGTGATCTGACCGGACATCCCGTAACATCGGCACCGGATGCCAGTCACTGTCGGCCCGTCGACCGTCACCATCAACCGTGACCGGCAGTTCCTGGTCTGCCAGCGTGACGGGACCATCCTTCCCGCTGGGGACGTTGGCTTCTACTCGCATGACACGCGCTTTGTCAGCGGCTACGGGGTAACGATCAACGGTCGGCCACCGCTCCTGCTCGACGCCACCGCGATCGAGCATTTCTCCTCGCGCCACGAGTTCATGACGCCCCAGCTCACGCTCCGTCCTGGTGCCGACGGAGCCGGCGACGGAGTCCTGCCAGAAGGATCGATCGGTTTCCGGCTGGAGCGCACCATCCTCGAGGGGGTTCACGAGGACTACGACCTGACCAGCTATGCCAGCCATCCGGTCCGCCTCGTCCTCGAGGTTGCCATCGAGTCGGATTTCGCTGACGTTTTTGACGTGCGGGCTCGCCAGATCATCCGTCGAGGCGATATCCAGACCACCTGGGGCCGGCGCATCGCCGAGCTGCGCACCTCCTACCGCAACCGGTCTTTCCGGCGGGGCCTGGTGGTAAAGGTGGAGCGTCCGGGATCGCCGCCCGGTTACGCCAACGGCCGCCTGGTCTTCACCTGCGAGATCGAGCCGCGCGCCACCTGGCATGTCTGCCTGCTCTGGCTGCCGGTTTTCGGTGAGCGGGAGTCGCGAACCTTTCCCTGCCATACCCTGACCTCGGCCCAGGCGAGGATCAACTCGCATCCGCTCCCTCCGGTCGTGCTGATAACGACACATGCCACCCTGCCGGCGATCTGGCGCCAGGCTGTCGAGGACACGGAGGCGCTCCGGATGGAGGACACGGCGGTGGGGAAGAGCGTCTTCGTTCCTGCCGCCGGGATTCCCTGGTTCGTGACTCTCTTCGGCCGCGATTCGCTGGTTGTCTCACTGGAAAGCATCAGCGGCTACCCGGAGTTCGCCCTCGGTGCGTTGCATGCGCTGGCGCGGGTTCAGGCAAAGGACGACGTCGCCGAGCAGGATAAGGAACCTGGCAAGATTCCCCACGAGATCCGGTCCGGCGAGCTGGCAAGCCTTGGACTGCTTCCGTTCGCCCCCTACTACGGCACGCACGATGCCACCCCGCTTTACATCATCGTTCTCTCTTACGCATACCAGTGGTCGGGAGACGTTTCCCTGCTGCGACGCTATCGCCGCAACGCCGATGCGGCGCTTCGCTGGATTCTGAAATATGGCGACCGGGATGGCGACGGTTTCCAGGAGTACCTTCGCCGCTCGAAACAGGGAATCGAGAACCAGGGCTGGAAAGATTCCTGGGACGGGATCCGCCATGCCGACGGTTCGATCCCGAAGGGCCCGATCGCCCTCTGCGAGTTGCAGGGCTACGCCTTCGATGCCTTTTTGCGCATGGCCGAGATTTACGAGCTGCTGGAGGAACCCAAGCGGGCCACGGATATGAGGGCTAAGGCGCGTGTCCTCTACGAGCGGTTCAACGAGAGCTTCTGGTGGGAATCGGAGGGTACCTATTACCTTGGCCTGGACGGCGACAAGCGTCCGATGGAGACCGTGGCATCGAACGCCGGCCACTGCCTTGGCAGTGGAATCGTCCCCGCCGAACGGGCTGGGCGGGTGGTTGATCGCCTGATGGCGGAGGACATGTGGAGCGGTTGGGGTGTGAGGACGCTGTCGAGCCAGCACCCCGGCTACAACCCTTTTTCGTATCACTGTGGCTCGGTATGGCCGCATGACAACGCCAACCTGGCGGGTGGCTTCCGCCGTGCGGGCCGGCACCGTGAGGCTCAGGTTGTGGCAGAGGGGATCTTCGCGGCGGCGGAACGGTTTCAGTCATATCGCCTCCCGGAGCTCTTTTCCGGGCTGCCGCGCGAGCCGGGCTCCTTTCCCGTGCCCTACCTCGGCGCCAACGTCCCCCAGGCGTGGGCAGCGGCCGCGGTCTTTCGCCTGGTTGCCATCCTCTGCGGCATCCACACAGTCGGCCGTACGCGGACGATGTACGTCAATCCCGACCTGCCGGATTGGCTGCCGGGGCTAACCCTCAAGAACCTGCGCGCCGGTGAGGGCTCGCTGGACCTGCACATGGAAACGGACCGGGTCGACGTCCTGCGCAACACGACCGGCTTCTCCGTGGTCCACGGAAAGCTGCCCCGTCAGGCGATAGCGGAGGCCCTCGTTGCCCATAGTTGAGCTAACGGCCGGTCTACCGGATCGAGGCTGACCGGTGCCAGCGGCGAATCTCCACCACGCCCAGGACGAGTCCCAGTAGGGCCAGGCCGACAGCCATCAGAAAGACGGCCAGATTGAAGGCCTGATAACAGCCGGCGTCCGTATTCTGGGCGCATCGCGACTGTCGGAATACGTAGGGAGATAGAAACAGGGCCACGGCGGCCCCGAACGCGTAGATCGCAGCCGACCAGCCCCGCAAATGCCGCCGGTTGCGAGCGCCGGTGGCGATCAGGATGGCGACCCCGATAACCAGCAGTGGCAGTCCCCCGCCGAAGGCACTCACGAACCCGACCCCGCTCAGCAGGCCGCCAACCAGCCAGAGGATCGGCTGCCTCAAACCGGCACCCGATCCCTCATAGGTGTTGACAGCAGGGCGCCACGGATTGATGCTATAGGAGCTCAGGGCGTGCCAGACTCGCACGTCTCTCTGGGCGCAACCTGGGAGGTGGAATTTTCATGCGGCCTATTCGAGTGAGTTTTGTGCTCGCTTTTGCGGGAGTCCTCGCACTGGCGGCCTGCGGCGGAACAACCGGCACCACGGGCGGTGGCACGACCAACGAAGCCGACGTAACCGGTACCCTCCGCGCGGCTAACTGGGGCGGCAATCCGACCGAGAACGCGCTGGTCAAGAAGTACGAGGCGGATTTCCATGCCAAGTACCCGAAAATCACGATCCAGCAGGAGGAGATCCCGACCAACTTCGAAGACAAGATCAAGACCGAGATGTCGGCCAATAGCGAGCCCGATGCCATGTACGTGAGTACCAAGCTGATGAACTTCGCCGCGCCGGCGGGGCGGCTGCTCGACCTGACGCCGCTGATGGACAAGTGGAGCGTCAACAAGGACGACTTCGTCAGCACCTTGATGAGCCCGTGGCAGCTCAACGGCAAGCAGTACGCTCTGCCCAAGGACTTCGGCGACCTCGTTCTCTTCTACAACAAGTCGATGTTCTCTGCGGCCGGTCTTCAACCGCCGGCCTCCTGGGATGACGTCAAGGCGGATGCGAAGAAGTTGACGACCGCGACGGTCAAGGGCATCAGCCTTCCGACCGACTCAGCCAGGTTCGACGCCTTCCTCTACGCCTACGGCGGCAAGGTGCTCAACAGCGATGGCAAGAGCGTTGCCTTCAACGACCAGAAGGGCCAGGACGCACTGACCTTCTACAGCTCCTTCCAGCTTCAAGACAAGAGCTCGGCTCTTCCCGACACCCTGGGCGCGAGCTGGCCCGGGGACGCGCTGGGAAAGCAGAAGGCGGCCATGGTTATCGAGGGCGGCTGGCTGATTCCCTACATGCACGACACCTATCCCTCGGTGCAGTACGGCAGCGTCAAGCTTCCCAAGGGCCCGGCCAAGCAGGCAACCCTGTCCTTCACCAACGGCTGGGGCTGCTCGGCCAAGACCAAGAGCCCGGACGCCTGCATGCTCTTCGTCAAGTACATGACCGGCAAGGTCGTTCAGCAGCAGGTGCTGCAAAGCGGGTTCGCGCTTCCGTCTCGTAAGGATCTCGCCGACGACCCGGCGATCACCTCGAACCCCGACGTCAAGAACCTCTGGGACAGCGCGACATTTGCCGTGCCGTGGACCTTCGGACCTCACGAGGACAAGGTCAACGCCGCCCTCGACACCGCCCTACAGACCGTTCTGTTGGGAAAGGGCAGCGTCAAGGATGCTCTCAGCAAGGCAGCGCAGGACGCCAACTCGGCCCTGCAGGGAGGCTGATCGGACAAGGCTTGAAGTAGTCAAGGACTAAGGGAGAAGACGAAGATGGCGACTCTAGCGCCCCAGGCTCCGGCGATTACGGCGGAGCCGCGGACAAAGCCGAAGCGTAGCGGTATGGCCGCCGCGCAGAGGCGCGCGGGTCTCCTCTTCGTCGCTCCCTACGTCCTGTTCTTCGTTATCCTGCAAGCTGGCGCCTTCGGCTTCGCGATCTGGGTCAGCTTCCACCACTACGACCTGCTGGCGCTCGACAACCCGTTTGTCGGACTCCGCAACTATCTGCGCCTTCCGGCCAACGCCGACTTCATGAAGGCGATGGGCAATACCGTGGAATACGCCGTTGTAGTGGTGATCTTGCAGACCGCGTTCGCGCTTCTGCTCGCGGTTCTTCTCGATACCAAGATCAAGGGACGGAACTTCTTCCGATCCACCTGGTACACGCCCTCGATCGCCTCGTCGGTGGTCATCTCGATGATATTTCTATACGTCTACCATCCGACCGGTTTGCTCAACAGTATCCTCGGAGTGTTCGGCATCCACACGACCATCGCCTACCTGCAATCCACCACCTGGGCGCTTCCCGCCATCATGTTCCTGAATATCTGGACCACGGCTCCAACTTTCATGCTGATGTTCCTCGCCGGGTTGCAGGATATTCCGCGGGAAATCTATGAAGCCGCCGAGGTCGATGGGGCAGGGGCGGTCCGGAAGCTGTTGTCGGTGACGATTCCGCTGCTGCGGCCGATCATCTTCCTGGTGGTGTCGCTCGGCATCATCGGCGCCTTCCAGGTCTTCGACCAGGTGTTCATCATGACGAACGGTGGCCCGCTCAAGGCGACACTGACGGTCGCTTACTTGATCTACCTGAACCTGTTCAAAGACACGGGGACCGTCGGTATCGCCTGCGCCGAGGCCGTGACGCTGGGGCTCATCATCTTTGGCCTGACGCTGCTATCGCGCCGGGTCATCGACACCAAGATTGAGTACTGAGATGAGTATTGCAACACCCCTAGCCGGCACAAACGCCCCGATCGTAGCTGCTGAGGAGGAGCGACGCCCGCAGCCGGATACGACCGAGCGCACCAACCAGCTCGAAGCCGTCGTACGTTACATCCTCTACGGGATCATCACGCTCTTCCTCTTCATTCCCTTCGCGATGACCGTTCTCTCCTCGTTCAAGACCTCGGCCGAGGTCATCGCCTTTCCTCCAACCCTACTGCCAAGCGTGTGGCACCCGGAGAACTACCTGCGTGTCTTCACTGAGACGCAGAACTTCCCCCGCCAGGTATTCAACGGCTTCTTCGTAACGCTCATAGTGGTTGCCCTGAACCTGTTCTTCGATGCCCTGGTCGGCTACGCCTTTGCCCGGCTCGAGTTCCCTTTCAAGAACCTTCTGTTCGCCCTGATGATCGGCACGATGGTCATTCCGGGCTTCGTCTTCTTCGTGCCGCGCTTCATCATGCTGCAGCACGCCGGTCTCATAAACACCTACGGCGCCCTCCCTGTTCTCTATTTCGTGCAGCCCGCGTACATCCTGCTGATGACCCAGTTCTTCAAGAGCATCCCCAAAGAGCTCGAGGAGGCCGCCATCATGGATGGCCTTGGCTGGTTTGGCATCTTCTGGAAGATCGTCATGCCCCTGGCACGCCCGGCTCTCCTCGCGACCGGCATCTTGACCTTCGCCGGCATGTGGAACAACTTCCTCGATTGGCTGATTTACATGCAAACCTCCAACATGTTCAACATCCAGCTCGGCCTGGCGACCTTCCGCTCGGTCTACCAGAACCAGTGGGACCTGATCATGGCCGGCTCGGTGATCGCCATCCTCCCGATCCTGATCGTTTACGTCGCCGGCCAGCGCTACTTCGTTCGAGGCATCGCCACCACCGGCCTGAAATAAACCCGCCTTTCCTCGAACCGATCGGGCCCGTCCTCCGTCCGGATCCTGACCTGAACGAGCGCGCGGTCATGAGCCCCGCGGTCACCGCCAACCACGACATGCTCTACCGGCGCGTGATCGAGCGCAGCGGCGATGCGAGCCGGCAATCCGAGTACGAAGACCGCTCGGTTATCGCGCTGGCTACCAGCCCGGACGGAATCCATTTCACCGCGCAAAGAGAACCGTCACTGCAAGCCGGTGGGCCTTACTCAGCGACCGGTGTCGAGGACCCGACAATCGTGCCTCATCAAGGCGAGTACATCGTCTTCTACACGGGTTGGTCGGGCTGGGCCACCGGCATCGCATCGCTGCTGTGGGCGCGCGGCCCCGCGCTTGATGCCCTCACCCCCCAGGGCGTCGCGATCGCCCCGTCAGCGCCCACGCGATTCGTCAAGGAGGCCGAGTACCGCGCCGGCCTGCTCTGGTGCGAGGTC
>DASWQQ010000241.1:0-25639 GCA_036403615.1 Candidatus Dormiibacterota bacterium
CAGTCCGGTCTTGGTTTCTAGATCGGCCTCAAGCTGACGCAATAGAGTGGCGTGGGCCCGAAGCAGCGCGTCCCACGCCTGCAGCCCACGGCCGCCCGGCAGCTCCCGCGACAGGATCCGATTGAAACGAGCCGCGTCGTCTGATTTCGCAGGTACTTGCATATGCAATTAGATTACAATAAGGTACTTGCAATCGCAAGTATATCGATTTACCGAAGGAGACCGCGATGATCAAAGAAGCCGAAGTCGACCCGGATGGATCGCTTATGCGGCGGTGGGGTACCAGGGCCGACGACGTACGAGTGAAAAGAACCATGGCCGCCCTCGAGGCGAATGGAATGAGGGTTCTCCGGGCACCGGAGGCCGCCGCGGCAAAGTGGGTGGTCCTGGACCTCATCCCTGAAGACGCCCCGGTCCACCAGGGCGCCTCGCAAACCCTCGACGTGCTGGGTATCACCTATGAGATCGAAAAGTCCGGTCGCTACGCGGCGCTGCGCCCGCGGATCTGGAGCATGGATCGCGAAGCCGAGGCCACCGAGATTCGCCGCCTCGGCGCGGCCCCGGACGTCATGCTCGGCAGCGTCCATGCGGTCACCGAGACGGGGTCGCTGCTCGCGGCTTCCATGAGCGGCAGCCAGCTCGGGCCTTATGCGAGCGGCGCCGGGCGAGTAATTTTCGTCGTCGGGACGCAGAAGATCGTGCCGGACCTGGAGGCAGGTCTCCTCCGCATCAACGAATACGCGTGGCGGCTCGAAGACGCCCGCGCCCACGCTGCCTACGGCGTGCGCAGCGCGGTGAACAAGGTTCTCATCATCAACCGGGAGATCACGCCGGGGCGGATAACCGTGGTGCTGGTCGACGAGGTGCTTGGTTTTTAAAATGCCCCGAACAGAAGCACGCGATGCTGCCTCACCCGTGTCAACGACTAAATCGACGCTGGGCGTCGGCATCGTGGGAGTCAGCCCCGTCCGGGGCTGGGCGGCCACCGCCCACATCCCGGCCTTGCGCGCGCTGCCGGGCTACGAAATCAGGGCGCTCAGCGCCCACAGCGCGGAATCCGCCCGCGCAGCAGGCGAAGCGTTCGGGGTCAGCGCTGTGTTCTCCAACCACGAGCAGTTAGTGGCGCAACCGGACATCGACGTGGTCGCCGTCACGGTCAAGGTGCCCCACCATCGAGAGATCGTCTCCGTCGCACTCGCCGCAGGCAAGTCCGTGTATTGCGAGTGGCCGCTCGGCAGAGACCTCGAGGATGCGCGAGCGATGGCCGCGCTCGCAGCCAGGCAGGGGGTGCGGACGCTCGTCGGCTTGCAGGCGCGCCAGGCTCCGGCGATCGCGTTTGTTCAGCAGCTGCTCCAAGATGGATACGTGGGCGAGGTCCTCTCAACGACCATCGTCGGACTGTCGATCCCGGGCGACATCGTTGTCCAAGCCAACGCGTACATGCTCGACAAAGCAAACGGTGCCAACCTGCTCACGGTGCCCGTCGGTCACAGCCTGGACATTTTGAATTATGTACTCGGCGAGTTCTCCGAGCTGTCAGCAGTGTCGGATGTCCGCCGGCCGCTCATCACCGTTAAAGAGACCAGGGAGCGGATCGTGAAAACGTCGGCCGACCAGATCGCGGTAATCGGCACCCTCCGGTCCGGGGCCACGGCCAGCATGCACGTCCGTGAGGCGGTGGCGGGTGGTGCTGGATTTTTATGGGAAATCAACGGAACCGACGGAACGCTCCGGATTACCGCTGATGCCGCAGTCCCCGGAATCTTTCCGCTGACCGTCGCCGGAGCGCAGGGAGGCAACCAACCAGCCGAGCTTGCTGTCCCGGTGGCGCTGACGCAGAAGTGGCCGGCCCTCACGGCCCTGGAAGGCGCGCCCGCCTTCAACGTCGGGCGCGCTTACGCCGCCTTCGCGGCAGACATCGCCAACGGGACTCACACCGTGCCGGACTTCGATGACGCCCTCCGGCGCCATAAGGTCATCGACGCCATCGAGAGATCCGCATCAACCGGGAGACGCGTGAAGGCGTGAGGCCTCAGGGACGAAGTTGGCCGGCGACGCATGTTCTTGACCGGTTTGGCCCTCTTCATCGGGGAATCGATGCTGGGCGGATTCAGCCAGTCCGGCGGAATGCTGATGGCTGCTCGCGTAATCCAGGTTTTGGGCCGCGCCCTGGTCTCGCCCGCGGCACTCTCGCTTCTGACAACGACTTCCAAGGAGGGCCGGAAGCGTAATCGCGCGCTTGGGATGTGGAGTGCCGTGGCTGCCGGCGGAGCATCGCCTGGGTTGATTCTGGGAGGCCTGCTCACTCACGAACTGAGCTAGCGTTCACGCTCTTCATAAATGTGCCATTGGAGTGGTGTCCCCGACAGGATTTGAACCTGTGCTCCTGGCTCCGGAGGCCAGTGCTCTATCCAGGCTGAGCTACGGGGACTAGCGATCGGACCTCGATTATAAAGAGGCCCTACTGCAGATTCCGTAGGAGCCTCGCGACGCACCTTACGGAATTCGTTACGGAAATTCACCCTGTCGCGCGGGGATCGTTCCTAAGCTCGTTTTGGACGGGCTCGACACCAAAGTTGCCGGTCCTGGAGGTGCACTGTGCGGCGATTTTTGAATCCCTGGATACTCCTGACGATCGCCTCCGCCATCCTAGCCTGCGCCGAGTCCGTCTGGCCGAACCCCTAACCCGGCCGCCGGCCGAGGTTGCATGTCAAGCCAGAGCCGCTAGACTGTAATCGGTGCTTACAAAGGGCCGGAGGGGGCGTCCTCGCCAGGAGGCCCCCTCGGCCGATTCGCTGGGACAGCGCATCCGCCGGGCACGGCAGCAGATGGGCCTCAGCCTGGCGGCCGTGGCCGGTACCGACTTCAGCCGTGCCTTTCTCAATCAGATCGAACTGGGTCGCGCCCAACCTTCCACGCATACGCTGCAGATCATCGCGCGGCGGCTGCAGCAGCCGGTTGATTACTTCCTGGAAGGCCCGGAGCTTTCGGCCGCGGCCCTCGAGCTCACCCTGGCCGAGGCCGAGGTCCGGCTGCACCAGGGGGATCACGCCGGCGCGGAATCCCTGACTGGATCGATTCTGCGCAGAGAGGTCCCGGCCCTGACCCGCACCCGCGCCCAGATGATCCTGGCCGGCGCCCTGGTCCGCCGCGGCTCGGCGTCGGAAGCGATGCCGGTGCTCGCGGAGGCGATTGCCTGCGCGAAGAAATCCCAGTTCACCGCACTGCTGGTGGAACTCTACGACTGGGAGGGGCGCGCCTACTACGCCATGCGCCGGGCCCACGAGGCTGGCCGCTGCTTCGACAGATCCTTCGCCCTCTACCAGGAGGCCGGACTCAACGACCCACTGCTCAAGGCCCGGATCCTCGGCCACCGCGCAAACCTGCACTACGTGGCCGGGCAGCCCGAAGATGCGATCGCCGCATATGGAGACGCAATCGCCGCCGCCGAACAGATCCTCGACCTGCCTGCGCTGGCGGGGATCTACGAAGGGCTGGCTCTTTCCTTCCAGCAAACGGGTCAGTATCCTCGGGCGCTCTCCTACGCTCAGAAGAGCCTCCGGATCTTCGAGACGCTGCAGGACGTACGTATGACCGGCCAGCTCCGGCTGAACATGGCTGACATGCTGCTGCAGCAGGGCCGCGCCGCCGAGGCCGAAACCGTTTTCTCAGAAGGAGCGGCCCACCTGCGACAGGTTGGCGACCGCGATCTTCTGCCGCTCCTGGTCAGCGGAACGGCTGAGTCCGCTCTTGAAACCGGGGCCCTGCAGCGGGCCGCCGAGCTGAGCGATGAGGCGCTCGACCTCTCAGAACGCTCGAGCGATCCGATCGCGGCCGTCGCCGCCCATCGGGTGGCGGCCCGGGTTCAGCACGCGCAGGGACGGCAATCGAGCTCCCACCGGCACTTCGAGCGAGCGCTCCAGCTGGCAGGCTTAATCGACAGCCCGGAGCTGAGGGCACGGGTTGCTTATGACTACGCGAGGGCCCTGGAGGCGGAGGGCAACAGCCGCGAAGCGGCACTCCGCTTCCGCGACGCTTACGAGGCCGGCCGCAGTGTAAACAGCTCCCGTCAAGCCCGTAAGTAGCACTTGACACCGGTAAAACCAGTGGTCCATAATGGCGAGCACGGATGGTGGTGTCGCCCGGCGGCGAGACCCCCCGCCACCGTCCGAACGACAGGCGGCCGGAATTTTCGTACAAAGTCGCGTTCTGCGATAGACTGAGCACACACAGTCAAGGGGGTTAGATGGACGGGTACTCGCGGAAGGTCGGAGCCAGGTTGCGCAGCCTTCGAAAGCAGCGCGGGCTGACGCTGCAACAGGTGGAGGTGCTCTCCAACAAGCGGCTCAAGGGTTCATTACTGGCGGCCTACGAGCGTGGGGACCGGAATATCTCCGTTACCCGGCTGGCCCAGATAGCGACCCTCTACAGCGTCCCCGTCAACCAGCTGCTCCCTGAAGATACCGAAGCCATCAACGAGCCGGCTCTTCCGCCTAAGCTCGCAATCGATCTGAACCAATTGCAGGGGTTGCCCGAGCGGCAGGGCTCCATCCTGGCGCGACACGTCGCCCGCCTGCAGCAGCAACGACACGATTTCAATACCGCCGTCGTGACGTTGCGCGGAGACGACCTCGAGCAACTGGCGGCGGCCTACAAGACCACCCCCGAAATGTTGCGCCGGTCGCTCCAGGAATGGGGTGTCTTCAAACAGGGCCAGCCCTCCGCGCCGAGGCCCGAGGTGGAGCTCGAGCGGCGTGGCGACGAGGCCGAGTCCTGAGCGGAAAACAACTGCTCTAGAAGGGAATCTCTCCCTGGGGTGTCTGCCCCTGGGCCTCCGAGTGGGAGCGTAGCTCTGCGATCGTAGCCGGGTGGGGTGGCTCCTCTTCTGCCGATTCATCGCGGACGGGGAGGGTCTCGATCCGCTGCCGTGCCTCTTCTAGCTTCCGTTCGCAGAGCTGAAGATAGTCGCGACCGCGCGCGACGGCGGCGATGGCTTCTTCGAGACTGAGCTTGCCTTCCTCCAGCGAGCGCAGGGTCGAATCGAGTTCGACGAGGGCCTGCTCATAGGTGAGCTCGGGTTTGGAGTTCAGGGCCGCACCTCCTCCACCCGGCACTCGAGTCCGCCGGCCGAAAGCACGACTCTGACCTGCTGGCCGCGCTCCACCTCTTCCGCGCTGCGCACGACATGGCCGCTGCCCTCGTCCAGGCAGATGCTGTAGCCACGCGCCAACGTCTGCTCGGGCGCGAGCGAAAGCAAGCGGGCGCGACGGCTCTCGAGCGACCGTTCAGCATCACGAACAGCTCGAAGGATGGTCGTCCGCAGCCGCTCCTCCCCTTCCGCAATCCGCACCCGGTCCGACTGGATCCGGCGGGAGCTCGCCACAATGGCCTGCTCGAGCCGCCGCCGGGACTCGATCAGCGCCCGCTCCCTACGGCGCAACACCTCCCTGGGGTCGCGCTGGCGCAGCATTCGGATCAGTCCAGTCAGCCTCTCCTGTCGCCGCGACACCGCATCGCCGGCGAGTCGTTGCAGCCGCTGGCGCCGTGCCTCCACCTGGTGGCCGGGCGCGATCAGCAGGCTCAAGCCTGCGCGCTGCAAACGCTGGCCCCGCTCGCCAAGCTGCCGGAGCAAATCGGCCTTACTCGGGACCACCAGCTCGGCTGCCGCGGTCGGGGTCCGCGCCTCGCGATCGGCCACCAGGTCGGCAAGCGTCCTGTCGGAGGTGTGGCCGAGCGCCGTGATCACCGGTATTCGCATCGCCTGGACGGCCCTTACGACGGCCTCCTGGTTGAAGGCCATCAGTTCCTCGAAGCTGCCTCCGCCACGGGCAACGATACAGACGTCCGCGACCCCGTCTCGATCACACTGGCGCAGCGCGGCGACCAGGCTGCGCTGGGAAGCAACCCCCTGGACCAGCGCGGCGTAGACGACAAGCGGCACATTGGGAAAGCGTTCCCAGATGGTTTGCTGCAGATCATGAATCACGGCCCCGCTCGGGGAGGTCACCAGCGCAATGCAGGAAGGAAGGAAGGGCAATTTCCTTTTCCGCTCCGGCGCGAAGGCGCCTTCAGAGTCGAGTTTCCGTTTTAGCGCTTCGATCGCCTGGCGCAGCTTGCCCGCGCCATCGTAGTCCAGCCGGCTCACCACCAGGGTCACCCGGCCTGTCTGAACGTGATAATCGACCTGACCCGTTACCACCAGCTCCTGCCCGTTTTCCGGAAGGAAGGGTAAGCGTCGCGCTGTTCCGCTGAAGATCACGGCATTCAGCGCGGCCGCCGCATCTTTGAGCGTGAACCAGACGTGGCCGGTTCTGGGCGAGACGCCACTGACTTCGCCCTTCACCAGCACGCTCTGAAAACGCGCCGCCAGCAGCTCGTGGATCCGACCGTTCAGCTCCTGGACGGTCAGTGGCTTGATGGCATCGTCCGGACGTACAGCCATCAGGGGACAGCCTCGGCCAGACTGGCATCCGGCCGGTAAAGGGCCGTCTCAACGGCGCGCCGCAGCGCCTGCAGCTGGGCGGTCTCGTCGGTGAAGACGCGGACGAGTGTGGTTCGAATCGGCAACCTTCGAAACAGGTCGGCAACCGCGCTCCGTTCCACCGCCCGGCTCACCGGGTTATAAATGTTCACTGGAAAGGGGTCGTTCAATGGGTTCTGGGCGCGTGGGTCCACCGAGGCCAGGTCGACCTCGATCGACACGTGCTTCAAAGATGCCGGAAGCGCGGCCCGGATTCGCTCCACGTAGTCGGCCGGCCTGGGATAAAGGAAGGACGGCGGTGGGTTGGAGAATTCGTAATAGTCCTCGAAGATTAGCCGCCACTTCAGCTCCCTTCGCACGATCCGGGCCCATTCGAGGGAGAGCTCGCGCGCCCTGCCGCTTTCGTGCTGCCAGCGATCCACGGTATCGATCAGCGACCAGTCGGTCAGCTCGCGGTAGGCATCGGGATGGTCGAGGGGATTTCCTGGAAGTATGCGGTCGATGGTTTCGGAGAAAATCTCTCGCATGTGCAGGTCGATCCTGCGCACGGTCCGGTGATAGTAGATGTTGTTGTAAAGGTAGAGCCGCGCGTTCAAGAACATCAGGAGCGCTTGCGCTCCGTGCTGGTGCAGTAGCATCCCCTGCTCATCGATGAAGGAGTAGTGGAGCAACCGTTGGACGTCAACGGGACCGATCTTCACGCCGCACATGTAGGCGTCACGGGGGACGTAATCGAGATTGTCGGCCGTGTACATGCCGTTGAGGATCGGCTTCAACAGCCGAACCCAGGCCGGGGGCGGCGGCCCCGGGAGAGAGGCCTCGGCGATCAGCTCGGCAACCCAGCGCGGGTCGATCCGCTCACCCGCCTCGAAGGGGCCGCTGGGCGAGGCGTCCAGGGCGGCGATGGTGGGCGCCAGCTCACCTTCGATCAGCGCCCGTCCAATCACCTCGTGGTCGATCCCGAAGCGGTCGAGATAGTTCTGGTCGAAGAAATGCCCGAACGGTCCGTGCCCCACGTCGTGAAGCAGGCCGGCCACGCGCAATGTCTCCTCGATGCAGCTGGCTGAAGGCGCATCCCCGGCCACCTGGCGCAGATTCGGCTCGAGCTGTCGTGCCCATTCTCCGGCCAGGTGCATCGCCCCGAGGGCATGCTGGAAGCGGGAGTGCTCGCCACCCGGAAAGACCCACCACGCCGATTGCAGCTGGTGGATCCGTCGCAGGCGCTGTAACCAGGGATGGTCGAGCAGATCTTGCTCGGCGGCGCTGCCCCCCTGGAGGCGCTTCGTGATCTTGATGTAGCCATGTAGCGGATCGGCCATCAGGTTGACGGCGTCGTATTTACGGGCAAGATCCCTCATCGAACCAGGCTGATTTTATGGGGTAGCATGAATTTCATGGAGCGGGCGGTTATCGTCGATGCCCTCCGCACGCCGATCGGACGCTACGGCGGAGCGCTCAAGGAAACTCGACCTGATGATCTCGCCGCTCTCGTGATCGCCACCGCGGTGAAACGCAACAGCCTGGATGCCGCTGCTATCGAGGACGTCTATTTCGGAGACGCAAACCAGGCCGGCGAAGACAACCGGAACGTGGCGCGCATGGCAGTCCTGCTTGCCGGGCTCCCGGTGGAGATTCCGGCAGCCACTGTCAACCGGCTCTGCGGCTCCGGGATGCAGGCGATCATCTCCGCGACCCGCGAGATTGAAACGGGCAACGGCGAGCTGTTCCTGGCGGGAGGCGTCGAGAGCATGACCCGGGCACCTTACGTGATGGAAAAGCCCTCGCATGAATTCATGCGAGGGTCGCGCGCCCTCCACGACACCACCATCGGATGGCGAATGGTCAATCCGCGGCTGGCGGCCCTGTATCCGCCGATCAGCCTGGGCCAAACCGCCGAGCGGGTCGCCCGTCAGTTCCGGATCAGCCGCGAGGCGCAGGACGAGTTCGCACTTCAGAGTCACGAGAAGGCCATAGCCGCACAGAAGGCATGCCGTTTCCAGGCCGAGACGGTGCCCGTAAAAGCCGACAACGGAACACTCTTCGAGCGAGACGAAGGCCCACGCGCTGATACCAGCATCGAGAAGCTGGCCGCACTGAAGCCGGCCTTCGAGGCTGGCGGGACGGTGACCGCCGGAAACTCGTCCCCCTTGAACGACGGCGCCGCTTGTGTCGTGCTCATGTCGGAGCGCCGGGCCGGCGAACTCGGTCTCAAGCCGAAAGCCAGGATCCTGGCAGCGGCGAGCGCAGGGGTCGACCCCTCCGTCATGGGACTCGGACCGATTCCGGCGAGCAGGAAAGCGCTGGCGCGCGCCGGCCTGCAGCCGGCTGACCTCGAGCTCACCGAGTTGAATGAAGCCTTTGCCTCACAGTCGCTGGCTTGCATCCAGGAGCTGGGCCTCGACCCGGCTCGCGTCAATCCAAATGGTGGCGCGATCGCGCTTGGCCATCCACTGGGGGCCAGCGGCGCCCGAATAACGACCACGCTGGTGCACGAACTCGCCCGGCGCAAGGGTCGTTACGGGCTGGCGACCATGTGCATCGGTGTCGGCCAGGGGATCTCGATCGTGATCGAGAACCTGGAGCGTTAACGGACGGCTGACGCCGCAGCAGCGTCAATAGGCTGCTACACGCCGGTCGCCACTTGAGCGGCCTTCTGATTCAGAATCAATCCGGAGACCGGAATGGTGTTCGTAACCCGCCGCCAGCCGCGCCGGTCGTTGCTGGGGGCCATCCTGGGTGCCGGCCTGCTACTTAGCCTATTACCTCTTAGCGCTTCCGCGGGCAGCGCCGCCGGAAGCCTACCGGCGCAGGCGGACTCCCTCTGGAACCAACCGCAGGGCACTCGGCCCGATAGCGCCTTCTACGTCATCCAGGTCTGGTGGGACGGGTTGACCAGGGCAACCGCGCGGGATCGGTACCAGAAGGGGTTGCAGGAACTGAGCCAGGCAAACGCCGATCTGCTAAACGCTTACAGCCTTCTGCAGGAGCAGCGTACGGATCCCGGACCGCATCCGGTCGCTGTTATCGATCCGCTTCTGAGCGGCGCCTATGGCTTCATCACCGGGGTCCATGTCAAGGCGCCGATCGGATCGATGTTCGGCTGGATCAACGATGGCCTCGTGCACCTCCAGGGTCGGGGCTCAACGGACACTATCGTGCGCAGCTTGCTGCACGACTACCAGTCGCAGCGGGCGGCCGCCGTCCGTGACCTGAGCCCGGACGAGCGGGACCCAGTCTGGACGGCTAATGCCGCCCGCGAGATAGCCATGCTGACCAGGATCGGCGCTCTCGGCGGCTCATCGCTGGGCGTGTCGTCATTGATCGCCGCGACGAGCCCGGCGAACCGACCATCCCCCACCGCCGTCGCCGCCACCGCAAAGCCCTCCCCCAGGAGCAGCGCGCTGTCGAAAGCGAAGCCGACCGGGAAAGAGAAGCCAACCACCGGTACCGACGAACGAGCCAAGCAGAAGGGCCACAACCCGGAAGGGCATTAAGCCGGTCGATCGACCTCGGACCCTAGGGCTCGTCCTCGTCCTCGACGCCGTCGAGTGTGAGCATCAGGCCATCCTGCAGGTCATAGAGCGCATCCATGGACTCGGCGATCGTCAGATCTTCGGGCGCCCGATTACCGATCGGGTGTTCCATCTCGGCGGCCAGCTGCTGCACTCGCACAGCGAGCTCTGCCGGCACCTGGGTTTCCTCCGCGATGTTGAGCATCTCAAGCTCATCCAGCAGGTGGTCGATGTGACGAATCCGGTTTCGCCGAGCGTAGCGCATCTCCCGCTCGACGTGCCAGCGTTCACGGAGCGCGGAGATCTGAACCGAGGTCTCCTGGATCATGCGGCCGGTTCCCGCTGTTCGCGCCATGGCTTCCCGAACGATTACTGTACGGTCAAAGGTGGGATTGGTCAAGAACTCGATGCGCGTCCAGGACCCCTTGATGCCCTTCGACCCGGCCCTCGTAACCGCCCACTTGCCACCTGGAACGGTGACCTGGGCGATCCAGTGGCTGCCCGCCGTCCCCTCTACCCAGGATCTCGTGCGGGAGGCAGCCGTGGCGGGAGCCGCCGAGGGCTGGACCGTGGTCGCCGACTGGCAGCAACGGGGCCGCGGCCGCCTCGGACGCCAGTGGATCACCCCGCCCGGACGCGACTTGCTCTTCTCGGTCCTACTTCGCCCGAGCCGCACCCTGTTGAGCTTGCTTCCGCTGCTCGCCGGCGTCTCGCTGGCCGAGGGTCTGAAGCGAGCGACTGGGCTGCCGGTAGATCTCAAGTGGCCCAACGATCTATTGCTCGGCGGCCGAAAGCTGGCCGGCATCCTGCTGGAGCATGGGTCTGATCAGACAGCTGCTCTTGGTGTCGGTGTGAACGTGAACAGCGGATCGAGGGAGTTACCTTCGCAGGCAACCTCCGTATCGGTCGGACTCGGCCACCCGTTGCGTCGCGAGCCGCTGCTGGCGGCCATCCTGGGCGCCGTCGACCGGGCTCTGTTGAGGACCCGGGAAGAGGGCGAGGGCTGGGTGGTGCCCGCCTGGCGCCAGAATAGTTCGATGCTGGGCCAGCTGATCAGCTACGAGCAGGAGCGCACTGTTCGCCAGGCTGTCGCCGAGGATGTTGAGGACGATGGGGCGCTCCGGGTTCGGCTCGAAGACGGCACCCTGAGCCGGATCTACGCGGGCGATGTCCGGCTGCTACGTGATTGAAACCTTGCCTCAGTCGTAGGTCTGGCCGTTGTCCTTGATGTAGCCAGCCTCGTGCGTGCCCTGGGGATCGTGATGGGTGAAGTGAATCAAGCCGCCCTTGCTGTTCCAGATGTACTCGCCATGGACGATGAGGCTGTCGCCAAGCTTCACGGGCACCCGCCTGCCGATCGATATGTTGTGCTCGATCTCGACTGTGATGCCTCCGCTCGACAGGCGAACGATGAACTGCTCGTGGACACCGGTGCTGCTGCTGCGGTCCGGAAAGATCGTCACCACGGTGCCATCGGCCGTCACCTCGACATTTGATCGGTGATCCTGGAAGTACTGGACTATCGCGGCATCATCGGGACCCGCTGCCGGGCCGGCCGCCGAGTTACCGCATGCCACCAGCAGGATGGCCATAAGAGGACTAGAAGCCCGCACAAGCAGGCCCCGGCCGGTTGAAAGGACGGCGGCTGATACCGCCATCCTTTCGCCTCGCATGATCAGCTGACTTTTACGTCTCCCACCATTCCCGAGTGGATGGTGCAGTGATACTTGATGTCGCCGGTCGAATTGAAAGTCACGACAAACTTGGAACCGGCACCTTGCAGGCAGGAATCGAAGCTGGTGTTGTCATCGGAGGTCACGCTGTGCTGCGCCCCGGTGTCCACCCAATCCCACTCGACGCTGTCGCCCTTCTTGACCGAGACGGTCGCCGGCGCGTAGGCGCCGACGTTAGTCGGATCCGAGTTGACCTTGACGGTCTGCGCGGCGGTGCCGCTGCCCGCCCCTTTCGGGGTACAGCTGCCACCGTTATCGGCCGTATTGCTACTACCCCCGCCGCAGGCCGCGAGCATGGTCGCGCTCCCGGCAACGACGATCATCATCTTCCACACGCTCACGATTGCCTCCTTGCTGTAACGAACTGACGAGCTGAGTCTAAGGGCCGTTCCCGCGCCGGCGCAATTCGCTCAGCCGAGATCGGCCAGGAATCAGGTGGCTACCCTACTCGGGGAGTTCGGTGAACTCGCGACGCGCGTCCCGAACCCAGAGTGCAAGGGAGGCGGCGGTGATCACGAGGCCAATCACCATCAGGACGAGGTTCAGTACGAGGCCCAGCAGAAGGACGGAGATTCCGACCGCCAGCACCACCGGCCAGATGCTGGGGGGTGGCAGGTGGATAAGCTCGTGGGCCGCGTGTGACTGGTCGGACGATTCCAGCTCGGCCATCAGACGAAGCTGTTATATACGCCGGCCCACACGAAGGAGAGGCCGAACATGATCAAGGCCGTGACGAAGAGCAGAATTCCAAGTCGAACGTTCCTGCGCGCCTCGTCCCTATGCATGCCTTACCCCCTCAGCCAAGTCTACCAACCATCCGGTCCGCGACCATCACGCCGAAGAGAAGCGCCAGGTAGGCGATCGAGTAATCGAAGAGCGGCCGAGACCAGCGGCGTTTGCCGTCCCTGAGGTTCAAGATGGCGAACGCGATGAAGGCCGCGCCGAGCAGAGAAGCACCGACCAGGTAGAGACCGCCCACGGCACCGCTGACGAAGAGCATCAGGGTAACCGCCACCAGCAGCAAGGTGTAGAGGAGGATCTGCCGCTTGGCCTCCTTCTCGCCCCGGACCACCGGCAGCATGGGTACGCCGACCCTGGCGTAATCCCGCTGGATACGGAGCGCGAGTGCCCAGAAGTGGGGCGGCGTCCAGAGAAAGATGATGGCGAAGAGATAGAGCGCCGTAAGGTCGAGTGAGTGGGTGACCGCGGCCCATCCCACCAGCGGTGGAACGGCTCCAGCGGCTCCGCCAATCACGATGTTCTGCGCGGTTGACCGCTTGAGCCACAGGGTGTAGACGAAGACGTAGAAGAGCAGGCCGCTGACCGCCAGCGTCGCGGCCAGCACGTTAACCCAGAAGGCGAGGAGCAGGAAGGCAAGCACACCCAGGCTGATACCGAAAGTGAGCGCATGGGCAGGCGCGATCCGGCCGTCCGGGATCGGCCGCCGGCGTGTCCTGTACATGTCACCGTCGATGTCGCGGTCGATCCAGCAATTGATCGCCCCGGCGCCGGCCGCCGACAGCGCTCCCCCAACCAGGGTGAGTACCACCAGCCCGGTCGACGGCCAGCCACTGCTGGCGATCATCATGCCGCCCAGTGCCGTGATCAGGAGCAGCACGATAATCCTCGGTTTCGCGAGGCTGACGTAATCCATGACGACCTCACGCGCTGGCCGCGGCCGGACAGCGTTCTGGCGTGGATGCTCGGTACCCGCTTCCGGCAGCGACAGGCGCCCGGTCAGGCCGCTGAGCACCACTGTCCCCGCCCAGACGGCGGTGGCGAGGGCCAGGTGCAGACCACGCAATGCCGCCGGAAGATGGAGCAGGACAACGGCGGCACCGACGGCGACCTGTAGGAAGAGGGCCGTGAGTGTGAGGGCGACCGTGGAACGGACTGCCGGCACGCCGCGATGGCGACGGAGGACCGCCACCAGGGCGTAGATGACGAGCAGGCCCAGGACAGCCGCCGTCCCGCGGTGGAGCAGTTGGATAAGCGGGAGGCGATCGAAAGCGAAGCTGAAGCCTCCGCCGCAGAGCGGCCAGCCATCACAGGCCCCGCTGGCGCCACTTCCGACGACCAGAGACCCGCTGAGGATCAGCAGGTAGGTCCCCGCGGCAGCCCCCCTGGCCCAGCGTGAGGCGATCGCATCCCCGGCGCCACGGAGCCCGCTGGTGAAGGCGGCGGTAGCCGTGATACAGAGCGCGCCGAGGAGTGCCATGGCGGTGGCGAGGTGGGCAAGCACGATGATCGGAGGCAACTCGAGGCGAACCGTGATGGCTCCCAGCACCACCTGGACGATAAGCAGCAAAAGGGCGGCCGTGGCCGGCACTGCAATGTCGCGCCTCCGCCGCCAGGCGATCAGCGCAACGGCGGCGGTGAGCACCACCAGCAGGCTCGTCAGTGAAGCAGCCGTGCGGTGCGAGTATTCGATGATTGCGTGCAGTTCAAGCGGCGGGTAAGGACGGCCTTGGCAGAGGGGCCAGTCCGGGCAGCCGAGCCCAGAGCCGGAAACTCGCACCACGCCACCGAGTACCACGAGCACATAGGTAGCCACCGTGGTAGCCACCGCGAGCGCCCGGAATGGTCTCACGGAAGCCTCCAGCTACGCGTGCTCGGAGGCGGCCGCCACCGCACCACGACGCACGTCTCGGAATGGGCGTGCGCTTCTAACCGGCGGGACTGCGTCGAAGTTGTGCGCCGGTGGGGGCGAGGTCGTCGCCCACTCCAGCGTATTGCCTTCCCATGGGTCTGCCGGAGCGCGGCGACCCGCTCTGACGCTGATGGCGAAATTGATCATGAAGATCAGGATGGCGGTGGCGATCATGAAGGCACCGATGGTGGCGACCAGGTTCCAGGTCGCCCAGTCGGTGCGGTTGCTCTGCCAGATGGCGATCCGGCGGGGCATCCCCTGGAGTCCGAGAAAGTGCATCGGCATGAAGGTGACGTTGAAGCCGACCAGCTGGACCCAGAACTGGATCTTGCCCAGGGTCTCGTTCAGATAGCGGCCGGTCATTTTCGGGAACCAGTAGAAGAAGGCGGCGAAGACGCCGAAGACGCTGCCTCCGAAGAGTACGTAGTGAATGTGAGAGACGACCCAGTAGGTCGCGTGTACCTGGTAGTCAACCGCCAGTGAGGCCATGAAGACGCCGTCCACGCCGCCCATCAGGAACATCAATACGAATCCGACCGAGAAGAGCATCGCCGTTGTGTACTTGATGGACCCTCCCCAGAGGGTCGCGAGCCAGTTCAGCACCTTGACGCCCGAGGGCACGCCGATCATCGCCGTGGTGCCCATGAAGAACTCCTGGAGAGCCAGCGGCATCCCGGTGGTGAACATGTGGTGGGCAAAGACCATGAAGCCGAGCACACCGATGGCCGCCATGGAGAATGCCATCGCCCGATAACCGAAGATCGGTTTCCGGCTGAAGACCGGGATCACCTCGTAAACAATCCCGAAGGCTGGCAGGATCATGATGTAGACCGCGGGGTGCGAGTAGAACCAGAAGATGAACTGGTAGAGCAGCGGGTCAGACCCGTGTTGGAAGAAGTTGGTTCCCAGCTGTCGATCCATCAGCACCATTGCCAGCACACCGGCAAGGAAGGGACTTGCAAGCAGGACGAGCGCGGCAGTGACCTCCATCGACCAGACGAAGAGCGGCAGCCGAAACCAGGTCATCCCCGGCGCTCGCATGTTGTGAATAGTCACGATGAAGTTGACCGCGCCCATGATCGACGAGATGCCCAGGATGTGAAGGCCGAGGATCCACATGTCCTGGCCGAGTCCCATCGCGTAGGCCTTCTCGGTCAGGGGCACGTAACCCGTCCACCCTGCCGCCGCGGCGCCCGTCTGGGTAAACAGGCCGCTGTACATCACGATGCCGCCCAGCGGGATCAGCCAGAAGGATAGTGCGTTTATCCGCGGAAAGGCCATGTCCCGGGCGCCGATCATAAGGGGGACGAAGTAGTTACCGAAGCCAGAAAATACGGGGATGATCCAGAGGAAGATCATGGTCGTCCCATGCAGCGTCATCAGCTGGTTGTAGACCTTGGCGCTGAGGAAGTCGTTGTTCCCGACCGCGAGCTGGGTCCGCATCAGGAGCGCCATGATGCCGCCGATCAGGAAGAAGAAGAAGGTCGTATACAGATACATGATTCCGATCTTCTTGTGGTCGACCGTGGTCAGCCACTCCATCACTCCGCTGCGGCGCCTGACCCCCGCCTGCGGAAGCGCGATACTTGCCATCAGTTACTCCTTGCCCTGGTAATCGTCACGGTGTGACGGTGATGGTGCCAACCATGTTGAACGCCGTGTGGAAGGTACAGACATAGTGGTAGCTGCCGGGTTGCCCGAACTTGACCTCGTACTTGTCTCCCCCGTTCATGGTGTCGGAGGTGGGGACCTGGGAGTTGTCGAACTTAACGTCGTGCGCGGCTGAACCACTGTTTACCCACTGGACAACGTCCCCGACCTTGACTGTGGTAGCGCTGGGTTTGAACTTGAAGTCATCGGTTTCCGAGACGGTCTGTGCCGCCGTGGCGCCGGTGACACGTGTACCCGCCGCCGGGCCGCCTCCAGGCGGGGGCTGGCCGCCACCACTCGCCTGTTTCTGCCGCTGCGTGTACCAGGCCTGATAGGCGCTCGGCGTCATCGCCTGGACCTTGACTTGCATGATGTAGTGCCCTACTCCGCAGAGCTCGTTGCACTCCCCGTAGTAGAAGCCCGGACGGTCGGCCTGCAGCCAGCCATGGTTAGTCTGCCCGGGTATGGCATAGATCTGTCCGCCAAGTCGCGGCGCCCAGAAGGCGTGGAGCACGTCCCGGCTGGTCACCTGGAGCCGCACCGGCTTGCCGGTGGGGATCACCAACGTATCGGAGCGGACCTTGCTGTCCGGGTAGATGTACTGCCAGGCGAATTGCACTCCGACGACCTTGATCGTCATGGCCGGAGCCGGGCCGTTTCGGACGTAGTCCATCGCCAGGAAGGTCCGCACGAACAGAAAGGACACGATCACCACGGGTATCAGCGTCCAGACGATCTCAAGCCTGGTATTGCCATGCACCTGCGCCGGCTCAACGTCATCCCGGCGGCGGAAGCGGAGAGCTGCATAGATCAGGAGCCCACCGACGATGACGAGCACCGCCATGGCGATCCAGAAGATGCCGGTATAGATATCGACGATCTTGCAGGCGTTGGGCCCGGCGCAATCCAGCGGACTGACGTTTACGGCAGGCATCACGCCAGCAGTGTAAAGATGGGCAGCGGCTGCCTGCAAGCGGGCCGGGACCCGATTCGATCCCTCACCTGTGAAAGAGCCACCAGCGTCCGCCGGGCGGCCGCAGTCCGTTAATCTCCTGGGCGCTGGCGCGTGCGTCGTGCATGGCGTCGTACCAGAAAGTCAGTGCAGCCAGGAAGGTGGCAATGAAAACCAGGAGAGAGAGCAACTCGGTAAAGAGAGAGAGCAGCACCATAAAGCTGCCCCGGGGCTTCCACCAGGCGAGCAGCTCGGCCGTCGCTCCCGGGATGTTGAGCGTGAGGAGGAAGAGGCCCAGCACGCCAAGTGGAAAGATGAGGGCCTTTTTCAGCTGCCGGTTGTAAAGCTGGCCGAGGCCAGGGATGATGGAAAGCCAGGTGGCGAGCCGGACACTCTGCCGGGGCCGCTGGGTCGGCGTCGGGGTCAGGGTCGGCCTGGGTTGGACCACCGAACCGTCAGCGCTGGAACATGCGGTAGCAGTAGTAGGCGAGTATGAGCAGCGTCGCGACCGCCCAGATCGCAACGAAGAAGAAGTCGCCAGGGCCTGGGTCGCGGCTGAGATTTAGAAGGTAGACGAGGGCTTGCACTTCAGCCACCCGCCTTGTGCGCCTTGGTCACATCCAGCAGGTTCTCGGCGAGGATGATCAGCGCCGTGAAGCCGACCAGGATGACGAAAGCGAGCACCGTCCCGATCAGGTCCTTGAGCTGCTGTCGTCTCACTGGGGTCCCCGGAGATCCCTAGGTTCGAGGGGGTGGCTCATGGCAAACTCGCGTACTGCTGCCACATCCGGATCCAATCCACCAGCAGGTTGATGTTCTGGTTGATCGGCTGGGGCAGGAGCTTCTGAACGCCCCAGGCCGGCATGATGGTGCCCTTGTGTTCCTCGCCCTGGTTACCAAAGTAGATGCATCGATAGTAGTAGTCGTTGTTGAAGAAGCCGAGACGGTTCTGGTCGTTCAGTGGCGGGCCTTTTCCACCCTCGCCCGTGGTGCCGTGACACTGGGCACAGCTGTTCTGGTAGAGCTGCGGGGCCTTGTCATAAACCCCGAAGGGGTTTGACACGAGGTTGGTGTGTGCCCCGGCCTGGTCGGTGGCCTGCCGGTTGCCATTGTGGCAGATGATGCAGCCGGTCTCGTCGATGCCGAGGCCCTTGTAGGAGCTCGGGATGAAACCGGTCAGCTGGGCGACCACCGGTTTGCTCGTCTGGGGATCGGTCACCACCTTACCGTTGGCATCGAGCACGTAATAGGGCTGAGCCTGCGGGTTGAGACAGGCGGCGGCGGAACCGGCCGCGGGAGCGGTCGCCGGTCCCCCCGCGCTACCACTGCCCTGGGGCGGATTCGGGGATGGTGAGGGCTTGGCCGACGCCGAGGCGGAAGCCGATGCGGAAGGTTTTGCCGAGGCGGTGGCGGAGGCTTTCGCGGAGGCACTTGGCGAGGCGGCGGCTGCCGCTGCCGGCCGGCAGACCAGCGTGTCCTGACCGTATTTGGCGAAGACCGCGTCGTTGATCACCGCCGGATGATTGGGTCCGAGCCGCTTGGCGGCCTCCTGGGGACCCAGCTTCGTGATGTCGGGCACGTGACAGGTGATGCATCGCTCCACCACGAACTGGCTGTTCACCTGGACCTTGGGGAAGATCTGCTGGACGCCCATCGGAAAGTCCTGCCCGTACTGCTGGGCGTACTTCTGCTGGATGGGCACCCAGGGGCGGTTGAAGTCCTGGTAGAAGGCGAAGGCGAGCAGGGCGAGGAAAAGCGCACTGACCGCGAGGAAGGCGCGACCTAGCACGCTGTCCCCGGAGCGCACTGGGGGTTACCCAGCACCCAGCCCCAGTCCCAGGTGAACTCGTGGCCTCTAAAGAAGGTGCCGATGATCACCAGTGCGACCACGATTGTCAGGTAAAGCGCGAACAGGATGATGGCCACCTTCCGCTCCGCCGGGCGCCGGCTCGGGTTCCGATCAAGGAAGGGGACGAGGATCATGAGCACGATCACGAAGGTGGGAAAGGCCACTCCGGCCATCAACGGCGGGAAGCGGGAGAGCAGTTCCTGGAGGCCGAGAAAATACCAGGGCGCCTTGGAAGGGTTGGGCGTCATTCCAGCGTTTGCCTTCCCCAGCAAGGGCGCCTGCAGGAAGATGGAGACGAGCAGCAGGAAGATGGTCATCGCCACGGCGGCGATGAACTCCTTGAAGACGAACTCCGGGAAAGAGACGATCATCTCGTCGTCGCTGTCGTCGCGGATGGCAACCGGCGCATCGGCAGACCGCTGCCGGCGCCGAGCCTCGGCTCTCTCTCTCGCCTCGATGCGGTTCTGCGCTTCGGTTGCCAGTGTCAGAGCCCTCCGCTGAAGCCGTCTTTGCGCACGCGCCAGAAATGTATGACCATCAGCAGGAAAGCCACAAGAGGCAACCCGACGACGTGCATCACGTAGAAGCGCAGCAGGGCGTTGTCTCCCACAATCTTGCCGCCGAGCAGAAGGTAGCGGGTGTAGGGACCGGCGATCGGCGCATATTTCGCCATGTTGGTACCGACGGTAACGGCCCAGATCGAAAGCTGGTCCCAGGGAAGGAGATAACCGGTGAAGCTGAGCAGCAGCGTGATCAGCAGCAGGAGGGTGCCAATGCCCCAGTTGAACTCGCGGGGCTTCTTGTAGGCGCCGGTCAGGAAGACCCTGGCCATGTGGAGCCAGACGGTGATGACCATCGCGTGGGCTGCCCAGCGGTGCATGTTGCGAATAAGGCCGCCGAAGGTGACCACGAACTGCAGGTCACGCATGTCCTGGTAGGCGTGGTTGGTCGAGGGGACGTAATAGAACATCAGGTAAAGGCCGGTCACCGTCAGCACTATGAAGAGGAAGAAGGAAAGGCCTCCGAGACACAACGTGTAGGACATCCTGATCCAGGAACGCCTGACCCGGACCGGGTGGATATGCAGCACGAAATTCGTCAGGGCGGTGCGAGCCGCGATCTTGTCGGTGAGCGGCAAGCCGTGGCGGAAGACGGCGCCGGCCATCTGCTGGAGGACGGAGTAGATCTCGTCGACGGCGGCCCGGATGACCCTCATGAACCCTCCCCGATCAAACTTTAAGGCGGAAACTCCGGTCGACGACGATCGACCGGTCGATATAAAGTTTGCCGTCGCGCGCAACCTCCATGTGAACCCGGTCCATGGGACGCGGCGCCGGCCCGAAGAAGTTGACGGCGTCCCGATAATAGCGGCTGCCATGGCAGGGACACTTGAAGCCCGGAAGCTCCTTGTTTTGCGCTGTCGCGCGAAGCCCACCCACGTGCTGATCGATGAGGTCGCTCGTAACGTCGGGGAAGTACCGCGGCGTGCAGCCCAGGTGGGTACAGATCAGGCTGATGGCGTAAAAGCCATCGGGGTCCCGGTTGATGACGACCCGCTTGTCCGTCAAAACCGTGGTCGAGCCGACCGCGTAACCGCCCGGGGCATCAGCCTTGAAAGCCGCCGGATCCTCGTATAGCGCGTTGGGCTGCAGGTAGCGGACGCTCTGGAAAAGCGCGATCAGGGTGGCGCCCACGAAGGCAAGCCAGCCCGACATGGCAAGAAAGCTCCGCCGCGACATGGTGCGGCTGTCGGCGACCAGGCGGCGAAATCCTGCAGCCATTACACGAAGGGATTATGCGCGGGAGGCGTGAAAACAGTAGCGAAGACGATGGTCGAGGCCATGATCACGATAAAGAGCACGGCCACGAGCAGGCAACCGAAGTCGGCCTTGATCGCTTCGATAGCGCCGCGCACGGTGACGAGAATAACAAAGCAGCCGGGGGCAAGAAATCGGGTCTGGGCCCTATGGTCGGGGGCGGACACCGCCGGAGGGCGAAAGGTTTGCCAGGGCCTTCCATTTTGCGACGTACTCGTGCACCAGGGAGACGACGGTGGCGTGGCTCCAGGTCAGTGGCGAAACTGAAAGGGGTGCCTTGCTGTAAGGATCAAGCTGCTCCGAAAGGACGCCGCTGGGCATTGCCGAGTTGACCACCCAGTCCAGTATCTGGCGCGCCCCCTGAAGCTCCTCCGTGTTGGAAGCCCGGGCTACCAGCCACTGCGCGTACCACATGGTGCAGATGAACCAGGGATTGCCAGGAACGTTGGCGACGTCCCGGCTCACCTGGTAGTAGTAGTCGTTCTCGTAGCGGGCGATGCCACCGACACCGGTCTTACACCAGAGGCGGTCGTGCACCTGTTCCATGGTGCTGACCACCTGAGGGTCACCCGCCGGCAGCATGCCGAAGTAGAAGAGCCCGTAGACGCTCGAATCGATGGTGAGATCTTTGGCTGTGGTGCCGTCCGGCCGCACGTAGATCCGCCGTAGAAAACGGTTGAGCTCGGTGTCGAACAGCCAGGTCCTGGTGGCCTCCTGCATACGCGCCGCCACTCGCCGGTACTTGTCCGCAAGCGCCATCTCGCCGTAAAGCTGGGCGAAGTTTCCGGCGGCCTGCAGTCCAGCCCAGACCGCGCCGACGGTGAAGCTCATCACGCCGCGACGTTCCTCCCAGAGGTCGTAGCTCGGCTGGGGAAGGCCGGTCACCGGATCGATGTAGGCGGCGAGGAACTCACCGGCGAGGATGATCAGCGGGCGGTAGAAGGTCTTGAAGAACTCAAAGTCGCGGTGCCCGTCGTAATGCTGCCAGAGGGCATAGAGGACGACGCCGGTCTCGTCCTCCTGGATTGGATATTGCGGCCGGCCGGCGGCATCAACCCAGGGGTGCCAGCTGCTTCCGGGCTCACCCGCGGGCGTGTACTTGTGCCGGAAGTAACCGTCGGCGGTCACGATCCGGGCACAGAGCTCAAAGAAGCGCCGGGGGACGTCGAGGTAACCTGCCTGGTCCATGGCGTAGGCGGCCATCGCGCCGTCCCTTGGCCACATGTAGCTGTAGGTGTCGCGCGCGAACTTGATGATCTCCGAATCGTTGGCTGCCAGGATCGCGCCCCCGTTGTCGACCTGCGTCCGCACGATCAGCAGGCTGCGCCGGTAGAGTTCGGCCACGGCCGGCGATAGGTCGGCGAACTCGCGCTCTTCCTTGTTGACCCAGGCGATCCAGTAGCAGCGGGTCCGTTCCAGGAAGGCCTCGGGCGTCCGCAAAGTCACCACGTCGGCCACCGCCTTGAGACCGTTCAAATCCTTCGCCGCGATCAACCAGTGGTAGGCGGTGGCGGCTTTGCCCCCCTCAACCCGGCCAAGGTGGAGTGCCAGCGTCATGTCGACTGAGCCCTGCTCGATCGGGTTGTTTCCCAGTACCCCGTCTTCGGCGTCGATCCACGTGCCGCGCGCGCCTCCGACCTCTTTCTTGCCGCAGGCGTAGGCGTCCAGCCCAATCCTGTCGCCCACCTGGCCGCAGGCGGCAAAGTACCGGCGTCCCTTGTAGGCAACCAGTCCCTTGACCGGCGGGTAGTACATCACGGTGTCTCCAACCTCGGTGCCGTAGATGTGCCAGTCATAGTGGAAGAAGAGGCGAATCTCACGTTCGGCGCCCTCGTTCTGTACCCGGACGCGGCGAATGAGCAGGTCGCGACCGAGGTCAACCGTATCGTTGAATGTGAGGGTCAGCTGCAGGTTGGGATGTCGCAGGCTGACGTTCGTGACCAGCGTGTCCGGTTGGTAGACGAGGTCGCGCACCCAGGCTGAATCGTCGAGCCAGCAAAAGGAGCCCTCGACCCAGATACCGAAGCGACACTGCTCTCCGTTGGTGTGGTTCTCCTGCCCGACCCAGGGATAGTAGATATCCCGCAGCTGGTAATCGCGGTCGAAGTTGATCAGCAGCGCTCCGTTGCCGATCGGGAGATCGCGGGACATTCGGAACATTATCCGTTGCTCCGACGCAAGCTCGGGCGATGCGGCCCGCATTGTTACGATGCCGTGCGTGGCCGGAGCACCACGTGACACGCTGACGATCCGCTCCCGCGAGCGAGACGACGCCATCGATATCACGGAGCGTGTCCAGGAGTTGGTTGGCCGCAGCGCGGTTCAGGATGGGCTGTGCCAGGTTTATGTCCCCCACACGACCGCGGCCGTCTTCATCAACGAGAATGCCGACCCACAGGTGCTGGAGGACGTGCTTCTGAGCCTGGACCGGCTGGTGCCCTGGGAGCTCGACTACCGCCACGCCGAGGGCAATGCGGCGGCGCACATCAA
Source organism: Candidatus Dormiibacterota bacterium (assembly GCA_036403615.1). GTDB lineage: Bacteria > Chloroflexota > Dormibacteria > CF-121 > CF-121 > JALYYC01. Next base: position 23,135 of record DASWQQ010000241.1, read on the forward strand.
GGCGATCTTGACCGGGGGGTCGCAGCTGATCCCGGTACGGGCGGGACGGCTGGCCCTGGGGCGGTGGCAGGGCATCTTCCTGGTCGATTTCGACGGCCCCCGGGAGCGCCAGGTGCGAGTAACGGTAGTAGCGGCATGAAAAAAGCCGCCCCGGGGGGCGGCTTTGAACCGGCGCCAGCGCTCAGCGCTTGCCGGCTGTCCCGCCGTTGGAACCGAGCTGGGCCTGCTCAGGAGTCGGGCCGGCGGCGGAGACCGGTATCTTGACCGACCTGGTCCTGGCCGGCTGGGCCCGGGGCACGCTCAGCTCCAGCATGCCGTTGACGAACTGCGCCCGTGCCTGCTCACCGACGGCATCCTCGGGCAGGCTCAGGACGCGGCTGAACTTTCCATAGAAGTTCTCTCTCAGCCAGTAGTTCTCCGGACGCGACCCCGGCGGCGGGGTGATTTCTCCTTTGATCGTGATCTGCCCGCCATCGAACGTCACCTCGACAGCCTTGGGATCGATGCCGGGAACGGCGGCCCGGATGACCCATTCTTTGTCGGTCTGGTAGACGTCGAGCGGAAGGTAACCCTCGCCTCCGGCCGAAACCGTTCGAGACGCGCCCCCGCCGAGGCCAAAGGTGTCTCCGAAGAGACGATCCATGGCACTGTGGAGAGACATCAAGTCGGTTACCGGCGACCAACGAATCACGCTGCTCATGTCTGTGACCTCCCTGTTCGGATTTTTCCGAGAGCCATATACCCCGCTCTACCGGCCTTTTAAACCGGCTGGCGAGGCCCTCCTGAAGCCTTTTTGAGATCGTTACCACCCGTAACCGCGGCTGAAATGCCGGTATATACTGGTCAGATTCTTCGCCCGGGGAGTGGCATGCGTACCAGCATCAAGTCGGTCGGCACCTACGTCCCGGCCGCCATCCTGACCAACGCCGACCTGGAAAAGATGGTCGAGACGTCGGACACATGGATCCGTGAGCGCACGGGGATCGTCGAACGGCATATAGCCGCCGTTGACGAGACCTCCACCGACCTGGCCATCGGGGCAGCCCTGGATGCGCTCGACAAAGCAGGATTGCGCGCCGAGGACACCGATCTGATCGTTTGCAGCACCTCCACCCCCGACTCCACCTTTCCTTCGGTCGCCTCGCGCGTCCAGGAGAGGCTGTCGGCACAGGGCCCCGCCTTCGACGTCCAGGCCGCCTGCACGGGCTTCCTGGTCGGACTCAGCGTCGCCGATCGCTTCGTCAGCTCCGGCGAGGCGCGCCAGGCGATCGTGATCGGAACCGAGACGCTCACCAAGATCATGAATTTCAAGGACCGGGGCACCTGCGTCGTCTTCGGCGACGGCGCCGGAGCGGTGGTGCTGGGTCCGGGACGCAACGGCGCGGGCATCAAGTCCTGCCTGCTCGGCTCCGACGGCACCGGCGGAGACCTTATCTATGTGGCTCCAGGGGCGGACTCGGCCGAAGGGCGAGGTCGGCCTGAGATCCGGATGGACGGCCGCAAAGTCTTCCGCTTTGCCACGGAGATCCTCGCCCAGGCGACGCTGGATGCGCTGGCTCGCGCCCAGGTCCCCCTCGACGAGGTCAAGCTGATTGTTCCGCACCAGGCCAACGCCCGAATTATCGAGGCGGCCGGCAAGAAGCTCGGTGTCTCCCCCAGCCTGATGGCGAACAACATCGCCCAGTACGGCAACACCTCGACCGCATCCATCCCGCTGGCATTGAAGGACGCGGTCGAGGCCGGCAGGGTTTCGGCCGGCGACCACATCGTCCTGGTCGGCTTCGGCGCGGGGCTGACCTGGGGCGCCTGCGTCATCGAGTGGGAAGGCGCGGCAGCGGAGGTCGCCTAACCGTGTTTCGCGCCAAGACCCGTTACGTAGCTCTCCCATCGCCACGCGCGGGCGTAGGCGAGGAGGTCGACCGGCTCACCTGTGCCCGCTGCGACACCGCGCTCGAGCCCGCCAGGCTCACGGCTGCCCTGGGGGTGTGCTACCGCTGCGGTTACCACTTCCGGCTGCGCGCACGGGAACGGATCGCGATGCTGGTCGAGCCCGGGTCATTTGTCGAGGCCGATGCCGATCTGATGGCCAGGGACGTGCTCGGTTTCAAGGACTCTCAGCCATACGCAACGAGGATCGAGCAGAGCCGGTTGAAGACGGGCGCCAATGAAGCGGTGATCTGGGGCGAGGCAAGCCTGGCCGGTCACGCCCTCGTCATCGTCTGCCTCGACTTCGCCTTTATGGGGGGCAGCATGGGAGCCACCACCGGCGAGAAGATAACCAATGGCATCGAGCGGGCGACCGGCCAGCGCCTGCCACTTTTAATCATTTCAGCCTCAGGTGGGGCCCGGATGCAGGAAGGAATGCTGGCCCTGATGCAAATGGCGAAGACGGCTGCGGCCCTCGGCCGCCTCGCCGCTGCCGGTATCCCTTACTTCTCCCTGCTGACCGACCCAACCATGGGGGGGGTGACTGCCAGCTTTGCCACTCTCGCCGACGTCATCCTG
>DASWQQ010000242.1:0-1554 GCA_036403615.1 Candidatus Dormiibacterota bacterium
CACACCGCGTTCCCTGACAAGCTTGACCGCCTCGATCTTGAACTCTCGGCTGAACTTTCGTCTCCGCATGACCCACCTCCGGCTGTATGAAACACCCTATCTTGGTGTCCATCAAACCGGGTGCAGCTCACTGGGGTCTACCCTGGCGCTAAAGGGTGCAAAGCTCCGAAAAGGCGCCGACATGACCGGCTGGATTGATTCCCGGGGATGCTTCTCGCACATGCTGCCAAGGCTGCCGACCTGTAGCCAGCGTCCCAGTTTGTGTCGCTCCACACACGTCACCCGGGCATACGCCTGCGGCACGATCCAGTTCAAGGTCGGGCCTCCCGAGCGCCCGACGGGGCTTGCGGACGGGTGTTTGGATTTGCGAGGGTGGCGATCGTGGCCTTCAGCGAGTGCGATTGATATTTTTCCTGCTGGGAAACAGAACCGGCCTCCGCGCGGCCGTCCTCGGACAACAGGCAGACGACGATCCGCGTCGCCGGAGCCTTCCTGGAGAGCTTTCTGACCGTGTAGTCGAGGCGCGCCTTCGAGACATTCTCGACATAGCACAGGCATATCGATGACACCTCGTCGTTCTCGATGGCGGTCTCAGCGCCGGCCACGCGGACATTGACACCTTCACGCCTGAGGGCATCGGCGAGGACGAGGACCGCACAGTCGTCCAGCCGGCCCAATCCGGGAAGGCAAAACACCGGTTTGCCAAAGTCCGCGGCCGCCAGCGAAACGACCTTGCGTTGCGGGGATCCCCTGGCTTTTGCCTTGCCATCCGATGCATCGTCGCCGCGCTCGGCCAGATCCTCTATGAGGTCGGAAACGGTTTTGAAGATGTTCTCTAGCCGGACATCATCGAGCCTGCCCTGCTCGGCGTCGACCTGCGCCAGCCTGAGCGCGCCGGTCAGTATTTCGTCGTAATAAGCGATGACGGTGCCGCCCTCCTTGAGGAAAGCCCGGGCCTGCTCGATGGCCTCGATCGGGTCGCCGGTGAGCATCCGCTGATACGCGGCCTGTTGCGGCGTCAGCGCCGGCTGATCGCCCAGCATGATGTCGATGAACTGCAACTGGTCGACGTGGCGGCCCAATACGACCAGGCAAAGCGTCAGAGGGGTCGACAGCAACAGCCCGATCGGCCCCCACAGCCAGGTCCAGAACGCTGCGGAAACGACAATGGCTACGGGAGACAGCCCGGCACTCTGGCCATAGATGAATGGCTCGATGATCTGCCCCATCACCGGCTCGACCACCACAAAAAGCGCGGCCGTCCAGATCACCATCGTCCAGTCGGGACCAACGGCTGCGGCCAGGGTCAGCGGAAGGACGGCAGCCAGCGGCGCGCCGATGTAAGGCACGAAGCGGAGGATCATCGCCACCAATCCCCAAAGCGAAGCGCTTGGGACACCGATCAAGGCCAGGCCAATCCCGATGATCAGACCAAAAACCGCATTCAACACCAGCTGGGTGGTGAAAAGCTTGCCGAGGCGGCGCCCGGCATCATCGAGGGCGGCGGCGTCATCGCTTATTACGACGAAATACTGACCGGCGCGCTCAGGCTGG
>DASWQQ010000243.1:0-20089 GCA_036403615.1 Candidatus Dormiibacterota bacterium
CCGTCAGCGTGAAGAAGTCGGCGCTGGCCATCATCGCGTCCGGGCGAACCGAGACCTGACCGACCGGCAGGTTCGCCCACACATGCAGGCCGATGACGCGGTCGACGCCATCGAGCACGCCCTGTTCGATCATCAATTTCGCCCCGCCGGCTCCTTCCTCGGCAGGCTGGAAGGCAAAGCGCACGGTTCCAGGCAGACGATCTCGGTTCGCTGCAAGAACACCCGCAAGGCCCAGGGCGATCGCCATGTGGACATCGTGACCGCAGGCGTGCATTACACCGTCGCGACGCGAACGAAAGGGTAGGTCGGAGGTCTCGGTCAGCGGCAGCCCATCCATGTCGGCCCGGACCAGCACGGTGCGTCCTGGCAACTTACCCTTGATGTCGCAGACAACGCCGGTTCGCCCAACCCGGTCGCGCAGGTTGTCGACCGGCAAGTGATCGAGAAACTTCGCGATATAGGCCGCCGTATTGTTCTCTTTAAAGGCGAGCTCAGGCTCGGCATGGAAGTCGCGACGCATCTTGACCAGCGACTGCTCCGTCTTTGCGTCGATCCCCCGCAGCAGGTCGTCTTTCAGTCCCGTCGCCACCGTGACATTCTGGCAAACTGAGTTCGATGCCGAGGTCTCTGACCGAGTACCAGCGCAAGAGAGACTTCAGCAAGACGTCCGAGCCTCGCGGCGCTCCCGATCCGAGCGGCAGAAACAGGTTCGTAGTTCAGAAGCACTGGGCTACCCGTTTGCACTATGACTTCCGCCTGGAGATGGAGGGTGTCCTGGTCAGCTGGGCGATCCCAAAGGGACCGACGCTCAATCCAGCCGAGCGCCGGCTGGCGGCACATGTCGAAGATCACCCCGTCAGCTACTACGACTTCGAGGGGACCATCCCCAAAGGGGAGTACGGCGGGGGCACGGTGATGGTCTGGGACTGGGGGACTTTTGAGCTCGAAGAGTCCACGGCGGCCGACTCCCTGAAACGCGGCGAGGTGAAGTTCAGGTTGCACGGCGTCAAGCTGAGCGGCCGCTACGCACTGGTGCGCACCCGTTCGGAGAAGGACTGGCTGCTGATCAAGAAGCGCGATGAGGCCGCGGATCCGAATTTCGATATCGAGAAGCTCTCCTACTCGGTCAAGACAGGCCGCTCCAAGGAGGAGATCGAGCAGGGTCACGATGCCGTCTGGTCGAGCCGTCGTGCCGAAGGCGAGGGTGGCCTGATCGACCTGGCCGGCGCCGAAAAGGCGCCGATGCCAAAAAGCCTCGATCCAATGAAGGCGCATCTTGTCAATGAAGCCTTTGACGACGAGCGCTGGCTTTTCGAGGTCAAGTGGGACGGAATCCGCCTCGTTAGCTTTATCGACGACGGCAAACTATCGCTGCAGACGCGCGCCGGACGAAGTGTCGACGCCGAGTACCCGCAGCTGCAGGGCATCCCGCGTTTGGTGAGCGCCAGGCAGGCAATCCTGGACGGCGAGGTAGTCGTGGTCGACGAAGAGGGGCGGCCCTCCTTCCAGCTGCTTCAGAATCGCGGCAAGGAAGAGCGACCGATGCAATACGTCGTTTTTGACGTCGTCTACATGGACGGGCAGAGGCTTTACGGAGTGCCGCTCGAGGACCGAAAACGGCTGCTGCGCAACGTTGTTCGCGAGGGCGGTGTCATCAAGTACTCGGAGCACGTGCTCGGCGAGGGAAAGGCCTTCTACCAGGCTGCCAAACAGAAGCGGCTCGAGGGAATCGTGGCCAAGCTGCGCGACAGCACTTACCAACCGGGAGTGCGCAGCAGCAGCTGGCTGAAGATCAAGGCCGTAAACGAGCAGGAGGTCGTCATCGGCGGCTTCACCGAGCCGCGCAACAGTCGCAAGCACTTCGGGGCCATCCTCGTCGGCGTCTACGACGACGGTCAGTTCGTCTACACGGGCCACACCGGCGGCGGCTTCGACGAGAAGACGCTCGCCTCGGTTCACAAGCTTATGAAGCCGCTGATCGTCAAGAGCTCTCCATTCGCCGGTAAGCCACCCAAGACGAATGAAAAGCCGACCTGGGTGCGGCCCGAGCTGGTCGCGGAGGTCAAGTTTGCCGAGTGGACACGCGATGGGCTGATGCGGCAGCCGGTCTTCCTTGGCATGCGGGATGACGTCGACCCGAAGAAAGTCCGACGCGAGCTGGCACATGACGCGAAAACCGAATCCAAACGTGCCGAGGCGAGGGTCAGCCCAGCCCCGGCGAAGGCGGCCGCCGCAACGAAACCGAGGGCTGCCATACGACCAAAGGCTGCCCCCACATCGGGGACGGTGCCGGCGACTCCGCTGAGCCGGGCCGCGGCGCAGATCTCGAAACGGTTGAAGACAGAAATCCCGGGGGCGACGGCCGACGAGCTGGCGGCGCTCGATGCCATCAAAAAAGACGGTCACTGGGAAATCGGCGGCCGCACGGTCCACCTGACCAACCTGGACAAGGTGCTGTTTCCGGAAGACGGCTTCACCAAGCGCGACCTGGTGCGCTATTACGTCCAGGTAGCGCCCGTCATGATCCCCTACTACAGCCGCCGACCGCTGTCCATGAACCCGCACCCCGACGGCATCCACGGTAAAAGCTTCTGGCAAAAGGACAAGCCGGCCTACGCCCCAGAGTGGATTCCGACGTTTACTTACGAGGACCGTAAGAACACAAAGGACTGGATGCTGATCGAGGAGGTCGCCACGATCGCCTGGCTTGCCAATCATGCGGTGATCGACATGCATCCCTGGTACTCGCGTGTCGACAAGCCGGAGTATCCGGACTGGTCGGTGGTGGACCTGGACCCGGCGGAGGGCGCCACCTTCAAGGATGTGATCGCAGTGGCGAAAGTGGTCAAGTCCGCGCTCGACCACCTCAAGCTTCGCGCCCTGCTCAAGACAACCGGCCAGAGCGGTCTGCATGTCTACATCCCGATTGAGCGGCGCTACACGCTGGACGAGAGTCGCGGCTTCGTGGAGAAGCTTTCTCATATGATCGCCGAGCTGATGCCCGACAAGGTGACAGAGATCTGGGAGGTCAAACGCCGCACCGGAAAGATCAGGATCGACTACACGCAGAACGTGATCAACAAGACGCTCGCCGGTCCTTACTCGGTGCGCCCCGCGATCCACGCGCCCGTTTCGACGCCGATTGCGTGGGAGGAACTCGACGATCCAAAGTTACGACCGGACAAATGGACGATCACATCACTCGGTGAGCGACTGCTAAAAACCGGGGACCTCTTCCATGATGCGCTGACGCTGCGGCAGCGTCTGCCAAGACTCTGATCTTGAGCGAGACGCTTCCCGAGCTGCAAACGATGCTCGACCGATGGATTAAAGAGCACGGCCGTTACTGGACGCCACTGTCGCAGTACGCGCGTCTCGCGGAGGAGGTGGGGGAACTGGGGCGTGAGCTGAATTTTCGTTACGGCGACAAGCCACGGGCTCAAAAAGATTCCGGCGGCGCGCTTGCTGATGAGCTCGGTGACGTCCTGTTCGTCACCATCCTGCTGGCAAACGACCTGGGCATCGACCTCAATCAGGCATTGTTGTCGACACTCAGGAAGTACGAAGCGCGGACCCCTTGATGCTGCACTTATTTTCCACAGGAGTTATGCACCGCCTGTTGGAAGTCGGTGGAAAAACGGCACCAACAAATGTTCCGTCTGGACTGGCCCCGGGGACGCGGCTATTTTTGTCCTTCCTGTTCGGCGGCACAGGCCGCCGCGGGAAGGGAGTCCGGGTCCCCTTGACAGGCTTGGGGGCCGGCGCTACAATGCGGCAAACCTATATCTGGTATCCGGGCTCTCAGTCAAACCCCACATTTAGGGGAGGAAGCGAACCAAGGCTCGCGCGGTAAGGGGAATGTAACCGGCGGCGGCAGACGTCGGGCGTGAGCCATAGGGCGATAGCGCTCGGTTGTGGACTTAGGGGAAGAACCATGCTCAGGAACACGCTTAGGATGATCAACCAGCAGGACCAGTGGTTCAACCAGCTGCGGCGCGAAGAGTCAGCCCGCCGGACCTTGCGATATTCCCTTTACCAGGCCCTGGAACAGGTCGAACGCCTCCTCGAGGCGGACATGATGGAAGTTCCGATCGAGATGCAACTGAGACTCCGCCAGATAATCGACGCGGTCGACCCGCAGCTGGCTTACCGGATGGACCAGGTGGGCGCCAGCGCACTCGATATCCAGGACATCATCTTCGAAGCGCAGGACCGCTTGATCAAGCAGGCGCGCAGCGACACCTACTGACAGAGAACGCCTCGCCTCCTGCGGAACCGCCCGGGGACTTCCCCGGGCGGTTCTGCGTCTGGCGCCCGCTAAGTCACTAGAGTTACGGATATGGGCGGGGAGATCGAAACCTGGGACCTCTGGTTGCCCGGACCGGGGGCCAGCGGACTTTCCTTCGCCCGCGCCCGGATCGACGCGACAGACTCTCGTGACCAGCTGCTCGTGCATGCCGCGCCGAACCGCCTGCAGGTAACGGTACGAGACGAAAGCGGCGCCACGATCGCCTCAGGCAATGATCTCGAGCGAAGGATGCCCGGCCCGATGAGCAGGCTGCTGCGCAACGGGCCCGTCGTCAGTCTGGAGGATGGCTGGCCGACCGCGGCCGATATCGGTCGGGTCGTCATTCTCCCCGGTGGCGAGGCGGGCATCCTCAAGGCCTGGTGGCATGCTGAGGATCGGAAGGAGTGGCGCTGGCAGCTCGAGTTCTACAACCAGATCCGCGATAAGAAGCGCTAGGCGACGAAGCCACTAGGCCTGTACGAAGTATGACCGGCAGGCCAGGTCGATTAGATCCGGTTCCAGCCGGGGCGGGCGGCCCAGGAAGTAGGCGACCTCGTCAAGCTGGTTGAGGATATCCCTGGGCTGGCAGCCTCGAAAGGGACGCTTGAAGGGCTTGTAGTAGCGGTCCAGGACGTAGTTGTAGCCGGCCTCATTGAAGACAATTTCGTACTCCTTGCAGGAGCGCTCGAAGATCTGGCGGAATTCGCTCGGGGTCGGATCCGGGACGTGAATTTTGTATCTGACTCGGCGTAGAAACGCCTCGTCCACCAGTGAGGCGGGCTCCAGGTTGGTGCTGAAGACGACCATCGCCTCGAAGGGTGCGCCAACCGCCATTCCGGCACCGGCAAGCGTCAGGTAGTCGATGCGGCGCTCCAACGCCACGATCAGCCGGTTGAGCAGGGCGCGGGGCGAAGAGTCCTGGCGGCCGAAGTCGTCGAGGAGGAATATTCCGCCGTTTGCCTTGAGGTGAATCGGAGCCTCGTAGAAGCGCATCAATGGATCAAACGACGGTGCGAGCTGCGCAGTCGTGAGTTCGCCGCCCGCCTTGACGAAGGGCCGCTTGATCATCACCCAGCGGCTGTCGACGGCAGGGCTGAGCTCCCGGTTTACCCGCTGGTGGTGCAGTGGATCGAAGAGCCGCATGATCTGGCCCTCGATGTCGATCGCGTAAGGGACGAAGATCGGCTCACCGAGAAGGTCGGCGCAGGCCTCGGCGATGGTCGTCTTGCCATTACCAGGTGCACCATAGAGAAAGAGCGGCGCCCGGGCGTTGACCGGGGGGCCGAGCTGGACCAGCAGGTCCTGGCTGAGCGTCAGGTGCTGGAGCGCACGGGTGAGCCAGGCCGCTGTCACATCGGCCTGGCTCACCTGGGCCCGAACCGACTCCTCGTACTGGGCGAACGGAACCGGCGCCGGCCCGACGTAGTGATCCCTCGCCAGCACGTCGCGGGCCCGACCCCGACCCGGATCGGTGATCAGGTAGCCCAGTGACTCGCCGAAGTCGTGGCTGGTCGTAGGTCCGGCCATGCGACCGATGGTCTGGCACCAGCCCTGCTCGACCAGGCTCTGGATGGCCGGCGTCACGGTCGCATAGGGAAGGCAGGCCGCGGCTGCCCAGTCCTTGGCTGACAGGGGGGACTTGAAATACAGGTGCTTGAGCAACAGCTCGGCGAGCCGTGCCACAGGCAGCCCAGAATCTTCGATCCTGGCTGGTGCCATGGGTACGAATTGCGGCTGAGCGCTCTGTGGAGCCGGCTGAATGGCCATAGGTAAAAAACGACCGCCCCTGCGGTCCGCTAGAGCAACCTGCCCGAAGGAGAGTTTCTTGCTAGGTGTCGAGAGAGGGCTGAGGCCGGAAATAGCGTTCAACCGAGAGTCCGTGGCGCTCCAGCTCAGCCCGGGCCAGTGGTTCGAACCGGCGCAGGTACCAGTCTTCTGCCGGATTGCGCGAGTAAGCGAGGAGTCGGTGATAGGGAAGGGTATAGATCGCCCGTCCAGCGAGGATCTCGAGCATCTGGGTGGAAAGTTCGGGCTTCGCCAGGGCTCGGCGGAGGGTTACATGCACGCCCTGCATGTCGTAGATCAAGCGGATCCGGCGCGGCAGAAAGACCATCAGCGCGAGGATGATCGGAATCGCCGCCACGACGATGGCGAGAATCAGGGCCAGCAAGTGCACGGCGTGCGAACCTGCCTGGCCGGCGGAGATCAGGGAGTCACCGGAGTGGGTCTTCAGCGACTCCGCGGTCCGCCTGAGAAAGTCGGACAGATAGGGCACGCCGGAGGGCACCGCCTGCTCGAACGAACGGATCCACTGGTCGAAAGTCTGGCCCGTACGTATCACTCCCTGGGCAAGGGCGTCGAGCTGCAGGATCAGCCGGTTGACGAACAGGCCGGCTTGCACCGAGAAATAGATCCACAGGACTATCGTCACGTCGGCGATCATCCACCCGAAGCGACGGCTGTAGAGATCTGGATAAAGGCGCATGGACCCGCCTCCCTTTGAGGTGCTAGAGCCTAGAACGCGAAAGACGCGCGAAGTCTACAGCGCTTCGAGGTACTCGATTACCTGGCGCGTCAGCTGGGTCGGGGTCGAGGCACCCGAAGTCACCCCGACACGGACCTTGCCCTCGAGCCATTCGGGCTTGATGTCGGCCACGGTGTCCACCAGGTAGGCGGGTTTGTGGGCCAGCTCCTGGACCACCTGTACCAGGCGTTTTGAGTTGGAACTGCGCTCGCTGCCCACGACGATCACAAGGTCACAGTCCGCGGCCGCCTCGACGGCAGCTTCCTGGCGGTCCTGGGTGGCGCGGCAGATTTCGTTGTAGGCCTCGGCCTTCGGGTAACGTTCGCGCACCCGCTTGATCATGGAGGCGGTGTCCCAGATGCTCAATGTCGTCTGGCAGGTCACTGCGATCTTGTCGTTTTCAAGGGAGAGGGCGTCCACGTCTTCGGGATCCTGCACCAGGTGGACCCTGCCGGGAGCCTCGCCGACGACGCCTTCGGGCTCCGGATGGCCCCGGCGCCCGATGTATACGACGTCATAACCGCGCTCGACAAGGTCCTTGACCAGGTCGTGTGTCACCACCACGTCCGAGCACGTCGCATCGACCATGTTGAGCCCGCGCTCCTGGGCCCGCTGCTTGACCGCCGGCGCCACGCCATGGGCGGTGAAGATGACCGTCCCCCCCTCGATCTGGTCCAGTCCCTCGAGCCGGTTATCCCGATCGACCAGCTCGATCCCGTTCTCCTGCAACTCGTCGGTGACGTGCACGTTGTGGACCAGGTATCCGAGCATCCGGATCTTTTCGCCGGGATGAGCCCTTGCAGTCTGCTTCGCCGCCCGAATAGCTTCCACGACGCCATGGCAGTAGCCACGCGGAGTGATCTTGAGGACGTCCACGTTTGGAGTTTACCCGCGACTTCCAGCCGTGAATCGATCGTTACCCAGCCGTCACGCCGCCCGGCTTCGCCCAGACGGCCTGTCAAGCCCGGCGGCCGGCGAGCCTCAGCCGATCGTGATCGGCCCACCCTGCACGTTGAGGATCTTCAGGTAGGCCAGGATGCTCAGGATGGCGAGCACAACGATGAAACCGCCAACGACATATGAGGCGATGCGATGCCGCGTGAAGACGGAGAGCCCCAGCAGGAGCAGGATGATGGCGACCAGGATGTTCGAAAAGTTGACGATCACTTTCATTGGATGCCTCCTTGATTTGGCGAGCTATTGCTGAGCTTCACGCCTCGGACAGGGCCCGGTCAAGGTCTGAGATCAGATCGGCCACGTCCTCAATGCCCACCGAGATCCTGACGAGGCCGTCTTCAATGCCGTGGGCTCGGCGGGTTTCGGCCGGGATCGAGGCATGTGTCATGGCCGCGGGGAGCTCGATCAGCGCCTCCACGCCGCCGAGGCTCTCGGCCAGCGTGAAGACCCGCGTCCGTTCGACCAGCCGCCTGGCCGCCTCCAGCCCGCCGTGGACCTCGAAGGCGATCATGCCGCCGAAGCCGGACATCTGCCGCTTCGCCAGCTCGTGCTGAGGGTGTGTGGGCAGACCCGGGTAATAGACGCGTTCGACACGGTCGTGCTCGGACAGGAACTCTGCGATCAGCCGGGCGTTTCGATCATGCTCCCGCATGCGTACCGCCAGCGTCTTCAAGCCGCGAAGCACGAGCCAGGCGTCGAGCGGTCCGGGCACCGCACCCACCGCATTTTGAATAAAGGCCAGGCGCTCGCGGAGGTCGTCGCTCTGGACCACGAGTACTCCCGCAATCACGTCGCTATGTCCGCCCAGGAACTTGGTCGCACTGTGGACCACGATGTCGGCCCCTAAACTCAGCGGCCGCTGCAGGTAGGGGCTCATGAAGGTGTTGTCCACCACAACCAGGGCGCCGCGGGCGTGGGCGATCCGGCTGACCGCGGCGATGTCGACCAGCTTGAGAAGCGGATTGGTCGGCGACTCCAGCCAGACGACCCGGGTCTGTTCTGTAAATGCGCGCTCGAGCCGGTTGAGATCAGTCCCATCCACAAATGAAAACTTCAAGCCCATCGGCTCCAGCAGGCGGCGAAAGAGCCGGTAGGTGCCGCCGTACAGGTCATCGACGGCGATCGTGTGATCTCCCGGTTTGAGCAGCTGCATGATGGCTGACTCGGCCGCCATTCCGGAGGCGAAGGCGAGGCCGTGGCGGCCGCCCTCCAGGGAGGCGACGCAGCGCTCCAGCGCTGTCCGGGTGGGATTCCCGGTCCGGGAGTACTCGTACCCCTTGTGCTCGCCCACCGCGGACTGGGCGTAGGTCGAGGTCTGATAGATGGGCACCACCACGGCGCCCGTCTGCGGGTCGGGTTCCTGGCCCGCATGGATCGCGCGGGTGGAAAATCCCGGCTCGGGGCCGTTCACCGTGCCGCTCGCGTATGCGCCATGAACTCGAGCAGGTCGAGTCGGGTGATGATTCCGACCGGCTGCTCTTGATCCATGACCACCAGGGCGGTGGCGCCGCCCAGCAGGGCGTTGAATGCCTCGTCGATGTGACCTCCTGCAAGGATCGTCGGAAAGGGGCCATCCATGGCGGCTCCGACCGTGGTCTCAATCAGGCTGGGGTCGCGATAGACCCGGTCAAGCAGGGATCGCTCCTGGATGCTGCCGACTACTTTTCGAGATGGTCCGGTTCCGTCCTCGATCACCGGCATCTGCGAGATGCCGTACTCCTGCAGGAGATCGATGGCCCGGCCGACCTTTTCATGAGAAGAAACAGTAACCAGCCTGGGGACCTCCCGCTCGCGGGCTGCCACCACGTCACGCACCAGCTGGCTTGGAAAACGCTCGAGGTAGCCGTTCTGTCGCATCCACTCATCGGAATAGATCTTGCTCAGGTTGTTGCGCCCGGTGTCGGGTAGGACGACCACGATCAGTTTCTGCTCGTCGAGCTCCCGGGCGACTTCGATTGCCGCCTTCAACGCCGTGCCGGCCGAGCCACCCACCAGGATGCCCTCCTCGCGCGTGATCCGCCGAGCCAGGAGAAATGAGTCCCGGTCGCTGACCTGCACGATCCGGTCGATGAGCTTGAGGTCGATGGTTCCGGGGATGAAGTCCTCGCCGATGCCCTCGACTTTGTAGGGCCGTACGGTGTCACCGGAATAGAGAGATCCTTCCGGGTCTGCACCGACCGTCATAACGGAGGGCTTTTTCTCTTTTAAATAGCGCGCGGTGCCGGTCATGGTACCGCCGGTGCCCAGCCCGGCAACGAAGACGTCAATCGCGCCCGCTGTCTGTTCCCAGATCTCGGGCCCTGTCGTTTCGTAATGTGCTTTCGGATTTGCCTGGTTGAAGTACTGGTTTGGTTGAAAGGCGCCTGGAATCTCGTGACTCAGCCGCTCGGCGACCGAGTAGTAGCTTTCGGGCGAATCGCGAGGCACCGCAGTCGGGCAGACGACGACTTCCGCACCGTATGCCCGCAACAACGCAATCTTTTCCGGCGATTGCTTATCCGCCATGACGAAGATCATGCGGTAGCCCTTGAGCGCGGCGGCAATTGCCAGCGCGTGGCCCGTGTTACCCGATGTCGGTTCGATGATGGTTCCGCCCGGATTCAACCGGCCGCTTCGCTCGGCGTCCTCGATCATGCGCAAACCGATGCGATCCTTGACGCTCCCCCCGGGATTGAGCGTCTCAACCTTGGCCAGAATCGTTGGACGCAGCCCGGCAGTTACCCGGTGAAGCCGAACGAGCGGCGTGTGCCCGACGGCCTCCAGGATGCTGTCGAGGACCTGCACGGGGCACATTCTAGGCTCGGTCGACGCAGACTAGAATCGCTTCGACCCATGCCGGTATCAATCGCCAACTCCCAGGCGGTTTACGACGCCTTGAAGGCGACGGGGGTAAAGCTTGTGAGCGCGTTACCGGAAACGTGGCTCGTGCACCTGATACGAATGGCGGATGAGGACCCCGAGATGACGCTCGTCCGGCTGGCCAAAGAAGAGGAAGGGGTGGGGATCTCCGCTGGGGCTCATTTTGCCGGGGTGAAGTCCGCGATGCTGCTCCAGAACCATGGATTCCTGCAAGCGATCAACGGCATCGTGGGAGTCTCGTTGCTGTACAAGATTCCGTTGCTCATGATCATCACGGACCGAGGGACTTTCGGAGAGAAGGACCCCTGGCAGACCGAGGGCGGCAAGTACACAAGGCCCGTTCTGGACGCACTGAACATCGCATATGACGACCTGTCGAGGCCGGCCGACGTTACTTCCAGGCTGAGCAAGGCCATGACCCTGGCCCAGAGCTCGCTGTCACCGGTCGCAGTGCTGCTGAACCGGGACCTGATGTGGGAGGAGGCGCAGTGAAGCGGCTCGAGTGCCTGCAGGCGATCTATGCCGCGCTCGAGGACTGCGCTGTGGTGACGATCATGGGTGCCGTGGCTGCCGAGCTGTACTCCCTTGGACACCGTGCGAACTTCTTTTACCTGGAGCACGCGATGGGTCTTGCGTCGTCGATCGGACTTGGTATCGCCCTGGCACAACCGGAACGCAAAGTCGTGGTGATCGATGGCGACGGCTCGGTTTTGATGAACCTGGGGGGGCTGACCACGATGGCCCGGTCGCGGCCGAAGAACCTGGTGCATTTGATCTTCGACAACGAGACCTTGCTATCGGTGGGCGGCGGTGCGCCCGGCGGCTATCGCTGGTTCACCACGGCGACCTCGAGCGGCACCGACCTCGCAGCCGTGGCCAGCGCCGCCGGCTTTCCGCGGGCGCAACTGGTGCGCGAACTCGATGCCTTCGAGGAGGCTGCCCTGCGGGCGATCCAAACCGACGAGCTCAGCTGCATTGTCGCCAAGGTCGACGCGGAGATGCCCAAGAGCTTCCTGATGGACATCCACATGCTCGAGAATCGATTCGAGTTTCCTCGCGCGCTGCAGCAGCCGCCGCGACACAAGGACGACCTGCGCCGCCCCACCAGGGTTACAAAAGAGCAGGAGACCAACATACCCGCGCTGAAATCAAGGGAGGAATGAAGACTTGAGCACCGGGGTGGACACGCTGGCAGCCTTTATCGACGGACTTTCTTCAGGCTCGATCGACGTCATCGACCTGACCCAGCCGCTCTCCGAGCGAACCCCGATGATCCAGCTGCCGCCGCCGTTCGCGAACACGCCCAACTGGCAGACACATTTGATTTCTCGCTACGACGAGAAGGGACCGGCCTGGTACTGGAACTGGTTTGAAGGCGGGGAACACGCCGGGACGCATTTCGACGCGCCGATTCACTGGGTGACCGGCAAAGACAAGGACGACGTCTCGCAGGTGCCGGTCAAGCGCCTTATTGGACCGGCCATCGTGATCGATAAATCCAAAGAAGCCCAGGCGAACCCGGACTTCCTGCTCACACGTGCGGACATCACGGCCTTCGAACGCGCGCACGGACCGCTGCCGAGCGGCGGCTGGCTACTCTATCGGACCGGCTGGGATTCAAGGGCCCAGGACCAGCAGAAATTTCTAAACGCGAACGAAACCGGCCCGCATACGCCCGGGATCGATATCGAGCTGGCGAAGTGGCTCGCCGAGGAGAGCCCATTCGTGGGCGTTGGCGTCGAGACTGTCGGGACAGACGCGGGAGCCGCCCACTCGTTCAATCCGCCGTTTCCCTGCCACCAGTTCCTGCTTGGGGCCAACAAATATGGGCTCACCCAGCTGGCGAATCTCTCCCAACTACCGGCTACCGGTGCGGTGCTGGTGGTGGCGCCGCTGAAGCTGGTCAACGGCTCCGGCAGCCCCTGCCGCGCGCTGGCTCTGGTACAGAAGTAAACGCTCACCCCGGCCTTGAGCTCCGGCCGGTCAAGCCTGAGGAGCAACGGGCTTATTCGACGCTGATGCGGCTATCCTTCGGCTCGTCGCTTCCGAGCGACGAGGAACTTGCCGCCGGCCGCCAGATTACGGAGTTCGACCGGACGCTGGCATTTTTCGACGGGCCCGAGATGGTCGCAACCGCCGGCATCTTCACATATGAAATGACCGTCCCAGGAGGAGCGCTGGCCTGCGGCGGGGTTACGCGTGTCAGCGTGCTCAGCACGCATCGCCGGCGTGGATTGCTGACGGCGATGATGCGCCGCCAGATGGACGACATGCACGAGCGGGGCGAACCGCTGGCCGCTCTATATGCGTCCGAGGCGCCCATCTACGGCCGCTTCGGCTACGGCCTCGCGACTTATCAGGCTGAGCTCGACATCGTTCGTTCTCACGCCTCCTTTGCGAGCACCTCCAGGGGCAGCGGCCGCCTCGTCATGGTTGACGTTCCTACCGCGACGAGCGCCTTCACTCGCGTTTGGGATGCCGCACGGCGCGACCAGCCCGGCATGTTGAGGCTGGATGAGCGCTGGATCGCAAATGAGCTGGCCGATCTGGAACTCCACCGCAACGGCGCCAGCCCGCAATACCGTGTGCTCCACGAAACAGATGGGAAGCCCTCGGGCTTTGCCATCTACCGCATCAAGATGGACTGGGATGCCGCCGGTCCGAATGGCGAACTGCGTCTGGAATGGCTGATCGCGACCACCGCCGAAGCCTACGCCGCCCTCTGGCACTACCTGCTCGAGGTCGACCTGATCGCGCGGGTAACGGCCGAGATGCGGCCGGTTGATGAGCCACTGCGATTCCTGCTGACGGATTCAAGGCAGCCAAAGACTCGGATTGAGGACGGTATCTGGTTGCGGCTGGTCGATGTCAGCGCGGCCCTTAGCGGGCGCCGCTATGCCGTTGAGGGCCGCCTGATCCTGCGAGTCCATGACGCCTTCTGCCCCTGGAACGATCGGCAGTTCGAGCTGCTCGGAGGACCGGATGGGGCCGAATGCCGAACTCACGACGGGGATCCCGACCTGGCCGTCGACGTCGCCGACCTGGGTGCGCTCTACCTCGGCGGCAATCGATTGCGCACCCTGGCCGACGCCGGGCGAGTTCAGGAACTGCGGCCCGGTGCGATCGCCCGCGCGAATGGCATGTTCGGCACGGACCGTGTCCCGTGGTGCCCCAGCCACTTCTGATGGATCGCGAAACCTGCTCCAGCTTCGACCGGCAGGACCCTCTGAACAGGTTCAGGTCGGAGTTCAGCCTGCCCGAGGGCGTCGTCTACCTGGACGGCAACTCTCTCGGCGCGCTACCCAGCGCGACTGGGACCCGGGTGTCCGAGGTGATCGCCCGCGAATGGGGTGTGGGCTTGATCCGTAGCTGGAACTCGGCACACTGGATCGAGGCACCCACCCGGATCGGCGACAAGATCGCGAGGCTCATCGGCGCTCAAGCAGGTGAAGTTATCGTCGCCGACAGCACGTCAGTCAATTTGTTCAAGCTCCTGGCCGGTGCGCTCCGCATCCAGCCGGGCCGCCATTTCATCGTCACCGAGTCGGAGAACTTCCCGACGGACATGTACATTGCCCAGGGGCTGATCCAGATGACGGAAGGCAGCCATGCGCTTCGCGTCGTGCCCCGCAAGCAGCTGGAGGGCGCCATCGACGGCAGCGTCGCCATCCTGATGCTCACTCATGTCGATTACGCCTCTGGAGAGATCCACGACATGCCACGCCTCAGCGACCTGGCACGGCGTCACGGAGTACTGGCACTCTGGGACCTGTCGCACAGTGCCGGCGCGGTGCCGGTGCAGCTGAATGCCAGCCATGTCGACCTGGCGGTGGGCTGCGGTTACAAGTACCTGAACGGCGGTCCGGGCGCCCCCGCCTATCTTTTCGTCTCGCAGGCTCTACAGTCCGCGATGCAGTCGCCCCTCGCCGGCTGGATGGGACATGACGACCCATTCGCATTCGAGCCGGAGTACGTACCGGCTTCCGGGATCCGCCGCCAGCTGGCCGGGACCCCACCAATGCTCAGCATGGCGGCGTTGGAGGTCGCGATCGACCTCTGGCTAGGGGTCGACCAGGTTGAGGCCAGGCGCAAGTCCATGGCGCTGGGGGACCTGTTCATCAAGCTGGTCGACGATAGCTGCGCCGGCCTTGGTCTGTCGCTCGGGTCACCCCGCGAGGCCTTGATTCGTGGTTCCCAGGTCTCCCTTCGCCACCAGCACGCCTACCAGGTGATGCGCGCCCTGATCGACCGGGGCGTAATCGGCGACTTTCGGACCCCCGACCTGATGCGTTTCGGTTTCGCAGCGCTCTACACACGTTACGTGGACGTCTATGACGCCGTCGAGATCCTCCGTGATGTCCTCCTGGGCGGCAGCTGGCAACGGCCGGAGTATGCCACCCGAATGAAGGTCACCTGATGACCAATCGACAGGGTGATCGCCTGTTGCGCGGCTACCTTGGAAGTCGCCTGCTCCTCGTCGCCATCGGCGTGGTGACGCCGATCGGGATCCTGGTCGTGAATGCCGCCGCCTTCGTGATGCGCAACCTCGTCCAGTTCCGGATCGCCATCGCCGCCTGCGCACTGATCAGCTCGCTGGTGCTCAACGGTTTGACTGCCTCCTGGCTTCTCCGCCTCGCCGGCAAGAAATCGCTGTCGATCTACATGCAGCACCGGGATTGGGCAACCATCCTGGCAACGATCGTTGTCATCGCCAGCGCGATCGGGGCAGCGATATTCACGTACATCGGCATGAGCAACCCGGCCCACCTGCCGGACGGCCTGGCGGTGCTGACGTCGTTGCTTGCCCTACTTGTGCCGCTGGCTATCACCTGGTTCAGCCGGATGGTGGCCAACAGCCGCTAGAGCTGCGAGCGGACCTGCCAGAGCTCGGGGAAGAAGCGCTTCCCCAGAGTTGTCTGTAAATAGCGCACGCCGGTGGAACCGCCGGTGCCGGGCTTGTCGCCGATCTGACGCTCGACCATGTGTATGTGCCGCGCCCGCCAGAGGCTGAAGCCCTCGTCGTGGTCGAGCAATGCCTCCGATAGATCGACCATTTCCAGGTTCTGCTGCGGATTGCGATAGATTTCCAGGACACTCAGCCCGCGACGCTCCAGCAACTCCCGATAAGCGTCATGGATCGATGGCTCGTCCAGCCGGCGCTGCAACCGGACCTGGTCATCCGGCAGGCTCTGCAGCGTCTTCAGGTAGCCGGGGTCCTTCAGGCCGGAGAGAAACTCGATTTCTCGAAACTGGGTCGACTGAAAGCCACTCGCCGGGGCGAGTTCGGACCGAAACGCCAGAAAATCCCGAGGCGCCATGGTTTCCAGAACTCCCACCTGCTCGACGAGGAGCGCCTCGATCACGGTTACCCGGCGCAGGTAATGCCGCGCCAGGTGCAGATCGTCGCGCTGGATCGCATCCCGCACGGCGGCCAGCTCATGGATCAGCTCCTTGAACCAGAGCTCGTAGGCCTGGTGGGCAATTATGAAGAGCAACTCGTCGTGGGCGTCTGTCAGGCCTTTCTGAAGCTCGAGCAGCTCTGGAATCCGCAGGTAAGACCCGTAATTTAGCCTGCGGCCGGACTCCTCCTGGTAGCCCATGCCGCCAAGGCGATACGGCGCTGCAGGCCTTTCAACCGGTTCTTCCGCGGCGGGCACCCTGTCACCAGCTTAGCCGGAAGATAATGACAGGGTGGCCGAATCTGCGTACTGGAACCCCCGCCACGAGACCATGCCGCGGGAGCAGATCGAGCTGCTCCAGCTACGAAAGCTCAAGAATCTGGTCGCCTGGGCCGAGAAGTCGGTCCCCTGGCAGGCAAAGCGCCTCAAGTCGGCTGGGGTAACGCCCGATTCGATCAAGTCACTGCAAGATCTACGCCGTATCCCGATGATGACGCGTGACGAGTGGATGCAGGCGCAGCTCGAGCAGCCGCCCTACGGGCCGCTGCTTGCCGCGCCCGAAGAGATCGCGATCCGTTATCACCTGACGTCGGGCACGACCGGCCGGATCCCGCTTCAGGTGCTCGACAGCATGAAGGACTGGGAGTGGATCGCGGAGATGTGGTGCTACGGTTTCTGGGGCTTTGGCGTCAGGCCCGGAGATATTGTCTTTTTCGCCTTCAGCTACGGAACCTTCGTCGGCTTCTGGGGGGCGCATTACGCCAGCGAGAAGATCGGCTGCCTCGTACTGCCGGGTGGCAACATGACGACCGAAGCCCGGGTCAAGCAAATTCTGAGCATGAAGGCGACGGTCGTCTGCTCGACGCCGACGTACGCGCTGCGCATGGCACAGGAAGCGCGCAGCATGGGTGTGGACCTGGCGAATAGCTCCGTCAAGCGGCTGATACTGTCCGGCGAGCCGGCCGGGTCGATCCCGGCAACCAAGCGTTTGATCGAATCCGAGTGGGGTGCGAAGGCCGCCGACACCGCCGGCATGACAGAAGTCGGGACCATCATGATTTTCGAGTGCGAGCAGCAGCCGGGCGGCACCCACATCATCGAGGATCACTACATCGAAGAAGTCGTCGATCCGGAGTCCGGTGAACCGGTCGGCTATGGCGAGCAGGGCGAGCGCTTGATCACGTCATTTGGCCGCGGATTTATTCCAGTGCTTCGCTATCGAACTCGAGACCTCGTAGTGCGAGTTCCAGCCAGCGCCTGTTCCTGTGGCCGGACGTTTGATATCTACGAAGGCGGCATCCGCGGTCGGGTCGACGACATGAAGCTGGTGCGGGGCACGAATGTCTATCCCCGCGCCGTCGAGGCGATCGTGCGCGAATACAAGGAAATCGACGAGTTTCGGATTCACCTGTACACGGCCGACGGCCGCCAGGACGAGATCGAAATCCTGGTGGAAATCACCCAGGCGCCGGGCAGAAAGCCTGAAGAAATTCTGCACGAGTTGCGCAAGGCTCTCTCCCAGGCGCACGAGGGCCTGCGCATCGGCGTCAAGCAGGTCGATGCGGGAAGCCTGCCAAGGTTCGAACTAAAGGCAAAACGCCTGCAGGACGACCGGATCGTCATCGGCACGGCCAGCGAGCGCCGGACCACAGCATGAAGAACACCATGGGCGTTGAGCTGACCGAATCAGAAAAGACGCTGGTCGAGTGCTACCGGACGCTGGTCCGGATACTAAAAGAGAGTCAAGATCTGGCCCCGTTCGAACGCCGCAATGCCCTCAAGGCCGTTGCTGCGTTGTGGCAGGTGGCAAACGGTCTGGACCTGGATCCAGGACAGATCTACGACATCGGCGCCTGATGTACGGCCCGGTGATTCGGGGGAAGCTTGTCACGCTCCGCCCGCCCCGAATAGATGAAGCCAGCCTGATGGCGTCCTGGTTTGAAGACATGGAGGTCAGCCGATTCCTCAAGCGGCGCTATCCGCCCTCAATTGAGGCGGAAAAGGAATGGATAGAAAATATGGGCAAGGCCTCGAACGACGTCATCTGGGCAGTCCAATTACGAGATCAACTCATCGGGGTCACCGGCATCCATGGGATTGATTGGTCGAAGCAACGGGGCACTACGGGCACGCTGATTGGAGACAGGGCGGCCTGGGGCAAAGGCGTCGCGAGCGAGGTAATGGAGTTGCGCACAAGATTCGCTTTCACACAGATGCCATTGCGCAAGCTGAACTCCAGTTACATCGATGGCAACATTGCCAGCTGGCGCGCCCAGCAGAAGGCAGGATACCGCGAGGCGGGACGCCGGCGCGAACAAGAATTCCGCGATGGCGCCTGGCTGGAAGAGGTCCTGACCGAAGTTCTCAGGTCCGATTGGCTGGCGGCCAACCCGGGCCAATAACTGCAGTCGATTGCAACTGGACCCCTACCAGCCTCCGTTTGTAGTAATATCGCGATATATCTTGATATTGCGTTAGAACAGGAGGTTTTCCAATGTGGTCAGGCCGCGAATTTCGCTTTGATCAGTTCCGTCGCCAGATGTTCGAGCGCGGGGATCTCAAGTACGTGATTCTCGACCAGCTGAAGGACAAGCCCGCCCACGGTTACGAGCTGATCAAGGCTCTCGAGCAGCGCTTCGGGGGCTTCTACGCTCCCAGCCCGGGCGCCGTCTATCCGACTCTGCAGATGCTCGAGGACATGGGCTACGTAACCGCTGTCCAGGAGGACGGTCGGAAAATCTACAGCATCACGGACGCGGGTCGCACCTTCATGACCGAACGCGGGCCGCAGGTGGACGAGATGTTCAACCGGGTCAAGGAGCGCTGGGGTTCCGAGTGGGGCCCGCAGGCGCAGCGGTTGATGCACGACCTTCGCGACGACATGCGTGACCTGGGCCGCTCGGTCGCCAGCGAGGCCCGCAATCGCTGGCCGGATCCGGACCGCCAGCGCCGCATCCGCGAGGTGATCGCGCGAGCCAAGGCCGAGATCCAGGCGATTCTCTCCGAGCAACCGGCGGGGAAAGTCTAAAGACCTGCCGGCAGGTCATCTAGCTGGCATAGGTCCGCGCGACCGGCAGCAAGGACGGTGTTCACCTCGTCGGCCGTCGCGATATGCCCCGATGCCAGCGTTGCGATCCCGGCCTCGTTTCGGATCCTGTCGCTGGCGGGAACCCCGAACAATCGTCCGTAGTCTGGCCGGCTCTCCAGCACCGTCTGGCCCATAACGGGGTGAAGAAGATCGCAGCCATGGGTCTTGAGAGCGCGGGCGATCAGCACGGCCTCATCGAGACCTGTTCCACCGGCGGCGCAGTCACTTGCCGAGATGCGTACCATCAAGGGCCCCCGCCAGGCTTCGCGCACCCGGTCGAGAATCTGCAATGGGAACTTCATGCGATTGTCCAGGCTGCCGCTGTAGTCGTCAGAGCGCAGGTTGGTGAGCGGCGATATGAAGCTGGCAACCAGGTATCCCTGGGCGAAATTCAGCTCCAGCATGTCAACAGCGCATTCGGCGGCAGCCGAGGCGGCACCTGCAAAGGCTTCGACCAGCCGGCGCATCTGCCCCACGGTCAGTTCCTCCGGCACGCGGCCATGTTTCGAGTACGCAACCGGCGAGGCCGAGAGCAGTGGCCAGCCGCCCCAGCGCAGTGGCCGGTCGACGCCCTGTGACGGCGGCCGGGCCGCGCCTCGGCGTCCGGCATGACCGAGCTGGAGCACGAAACGCGAGCGCGACTCACCGTGCGCTCGCACGACGTACTCTTTGAGCCGCTTGATCTCATCCATTGAGTAGATCCCCGGCGTTTCCGGACTGATGCGGCCTTCAGAGCTGACCGCCGTGAAGTCGCTGATCGTCAGCCCGGCGCCCAGCGTCGTCCCCGCGACTCTGTTTGTGATCTCAAGCCCGCGAAGGAATATCGGGACAAACATGGGCGGCGGACTCAGTCGAGCACTGCCGGCGGCCGGATGGGTGGACGCCGGGGCCGCAAATGCCGAGTCCACGGATCGAACCAGCATCGGATCCCGCTGGCTCAAATTGTTGTAGGTGATCCGCCGGCTGCGAGTCAG
>DASWQQ010000244.1:0-10253 GCA_036403615.1 Candidatus Dormiibacterota bacterium
GAGGAGGGGGTGTCCACCGTGGAGTTCACGGCGCGGATGGCCCAGCTCTACCGCGACGTGGAGGCCCGCTTCTCCATTAGTTACGACCGGTTCATCCGGACGGAGGATCCCGACCATGTCCGGGGGGTCCAGGCCTTCATCACCAAGATGCAAGCCCGCGGCGACATCTACAAAGGCCACTACGAAGGCTGGTATTGCGTCTCCTGCGAAGCCTTCAAGCAGGACGCCGACCTGCGCGATGGATACTGCCTCATCCATCCGAGCTTAAAAGCCCAGTGGTTGAAGGAGGAAAACTACTTCTTCAAACTCTCCGCCTACCAGGCCCGGCTCCAGCAGCACATGGAGAAACACCGGGACTTCATCCAGCCGGAAAGCCGCCGCAACGAGGTCCTGGGATGGCTGAAGGCAGGACTGCAGGACTTCAGCATCTCCCGGTCATCAATCAAATGGGGGATCCCCTTCCCTGGTGACGAGAAGCACGTCGTCTACGTTTGGGGTGATGCCCTTGTCAACTACGCCACCGGGGTGGGATACGGCTCGGATGAGGCAATGTTCAAGCGCTGGTGGCCGGCCGACCTTCACGTCATCGGCAAGGACATCACCCGCTTTCATTGTCTCTACTGGCCGGCAATGCTTCTGTCCGCCGGTCTGCCTGTGCCCCGGCGGGTTTGGGCGCACGGCTGGATGACCATGAAGGGTGAACGCATGAGCAAGAGTGCCGGAAATTACATCGATCCCATGGAGGCCGGCGACCTCTTTGGCGCCGACGCCCTTCGTTATCTGCTTCTACGTGAGCTGCCCTTCGATCGAGACGGCGATATCAGCTGGGAAACCATGACCGACCGCTACAACGCCGACCTGGCCAACGACCTGGGCAATTTCGTCTTCCGCACCATGAACATGTTGCAGCGCTATTTCGATGGCAAGGTGCCTGCGCCGGACGGCGACGCCACGCCTCTCGATGGGCAGCTGCGAGCCGCCTTCGAACGTTCGGTCAAAGGCATGGACAGGCACTTGAAGGCCGTTGACTTCAGCGGGGCCATGTCGCTCACCTGGGAGGCCGTAAACCGTGCCAACAAGTACATCGAAGAGACTGCTCCCTGGGTGCTGGCCAAGCAGTCGGACCAGCGCAAGCGGCTGCAAACCGTGCTGTACAACCTGGTAGAGGCGATTCGCCTGACGGCATATCTCATCTCGCCTTTTCTGCCCGAAACGGCAGGCAAGATCGCGATACAGGTCAAAGCAGACATCAAGGCGCCCTGGGCATCGGCCCAGGAGTGGGGAAAGCTCGCGCCCCGGACGCAGACCAGCCTGGGCGGCGTCCTTTTCCCCCGTATCGAGAAGCCGGAGCCGGTCGCCTGATCGATTCTCATGCCCATCTGCTCCATCTCCGCGAGCCCTTGAACCCGACCCTGGCGCTCGAGGAGGCGAGCAGAGAGGGGATAGAGGCGGTGGTCAATATCGGTGATGACGCGACGGACAACCGTCCCGGCATCGAACTGACCGAGCAGATCCCGGGGTTGCGTACGACCGTGGGGCGTCATCCTCACGCGGCCGGCGAACCAATCAGTGCCGAAATTCGGCGCGAGCTGCGGCAACTGGCGGCGCATCCGAACGTGGTTGCGATAGGTGAGATCGGTCTCGATTACCACTTCACTGACTACCATCGGGTGCCGAAAAAGGAGCAGGCCGCAACCATGCGCCAGATGCTGGCCCTGGCCGCGGAGATCGATAAGCCGGTCGTCCTGCACACGCGGGATGCCTTCGAGGACACTTTCGCCATGCTCGACGACTTTGCCGGAATCCGCGGCGTCTTTCATTGCTTCAGCGGAAACTCGGCGATGGCAGCCGAGGGCATTGCTCGCGGCTTTTATCTCTCGTTCGCGGCGACCGTGACCTATCCGGGCGCCCACGGCGTCATCGGCGCCGCAAGTATCATCCCGCTGGAGCGCATGCTGGTCGAGACCGACTCACCATTCCTGCCCCCACAGAGCCGCCGGGGGAAGCCCAACGCGCCACGTTACCTCAGGGAGACCGTTGAACGGATCGCGAGCCTCCGGGGGCTCGCTTCCGCTGAGGTCGCGGACGCAACCCGACAGAACGCCATCGACCTCTTCCGGCTTCCCCACGCCGGCTAGGAAAGCGCCGCTCGACCTGGCGGACGCGGCGGTGGTACGCGGCATCGCCCGCCGCTTCCAGATCCGCTTCCAGCGCCGTTGGGGTCAGAATTTCCTGGTTGACCGCGGGACTCTCGAGCAGCTCCTTGCCGACCTCGATGTGCGCCCGGGCGAGCGGTTGGTCGAGGTCGGTCCGGGGGTGGGCGTGCTCACCGTCGAGCTGGCAAGTCGAGCGGCGGCCGTCACCGGCGTCGAGATCGACCCGGCGTGCGTCAGGGCGCTGAAACTCACCACCCGCGAGTTCGACAATGTCCGCATCCTGGAGGGTGACATCCTTCGCACGCCGGTGGGGGACCTACTTGAGAGCCCCTACCGGGTGGTGGGCAACATCCCTTACAACCTCACCGGTGCTCTGATGGTCCATTTGCTCGAACAGTCGAAAACGGCGTCCCGGATCGATATCGTCGTCCAGAAAGAGGTGGCCCTCCGCCTGGCTGCTCCCGTTGGCAGCTGGAGCCTGGCAACGCTGGGCGTCAGGGTCTACGGAACTCCAGAGGTCAGGATGCCGATCTCCAGGGATTCGTTCCTTCCGGTGCCCGAGGTGGGCTCGGCGCTGCTGCGTATCGTGCCGGACAACAAGCCTGCGCTTCCTGCCACACAGCTACGGGATTTCTTTCGCTTTGTGACACCCTTCTTCCAGGCGCGACGCAAGCAGCTCGCATTTGTGATGGCCCGGGGTCTCTCCGTGTCCAATACGGAGGCTCGCGACCGGCTGGCCGTTATAGGCATCGACCCGGCGCGGCGCGCCGAGACTTTGAGCCTCGAAGAATGGAAACGCCTCTTCGAGCAGGAGCGGGGCAACTGGAGACTCGATACGATACAGGCGCGTTGAAAGATCCTCGCGAGATCATCCTCCCTCGCCCGCCGGGCTTCCGAACGGTCCTGGCCAACCATGACTTTCGCCTGATCTGGTTCTCGCAGGTTGCGTCGCAGCTGGGCGATAAGTTCTTGATGTTCGCGCTGCTCGTCCTCACCTACAGCATCAGCCGTGCCAACACCCACGGCGCGGCACTCTTTCTCGCCTATACCTTTCCGTCGGTGATTCTGAGCCCGCTGGCCGGCGTTTACGCCGACCGGCACGACAAGAAGCGACTGATGTTCGCCACCAATGCGATCAGGGGAGTGCTAATCCTCCTGATACCTCTTAGCCGCTTCATTCCCTACTTCGAGCACGTCACCTGGCACCTGCTCGTCATCACCTTCCTCTTCGCCGCCGTTGGCCAGATCTTTGCGCCCGCGGAGGCCGCCTCCATACCTTTCATCGTCGGCTCGGAGGAATTGATGACGGCGACCTCGATGTTCACCAGCACAGTGATCGTGACGCTGCTGATAGCGGTGCCCCTCTCAACGCTGGCGATCCGGTTTTTGGGAACCGACTCCCCGTACTGGATCGCCACCGGGCTGTTCGTGCTCGCGGCCGCACTTATTTACTTCGTTCGCAGTGATCTGCGCGCCCGCGTCCAGCAGAATGGGAACGCGCCCGACATCCTCTTCGAGCTGCGCGAAGGACTCGCCTATATCGCGGCGCGCCCGCTCGTGCGCTTCGCTGTTGGGCAACTGAGCCTGACGATCACCGTGATCTTCTCGGTGTTCGTACTCGCCCCGAGCTACATGAGCACGGTGCTCCGCCTCCAGGTGACTGACGTCTACCTCTTCCTGGCGCCGGCCGTGATCGGCATGCTCGGAGCCGCCTTTTACCTCGGCCAGTACGGGCGTAATTTTCGACGCAGCCGGCTCTTGATCGGTGGCCTGCTTTCAGCCGGCGTGACCCTGATGTTGATTGCGGCCCTGCCCTATCTCTTCGAGCGCTTCGCGCCGGGCCTGCTGGCACTGTTCCCCGTCGTGTTCGGCTTCATTGGCGGGATCGAGTTCGGAATGCTCTTCATCCCGGCCTTCACCGTGCTGCAGGAAAAGACGGAAGCCGAAATGCGGGGCCGGATCTTCGGTGCCATGTTCACGATCGTCAACGCGGCCGTGGCGATCCCCATCCTGCTCGCCGGCGGACTCGCCGACCTCTTCGGGGTCACCCGAGTGATCTTCGGCATGGGCTGCCTGCTGCTCTTGAGCGGTGCCATCTCGGCCTTCCCAACCCGGCGATCACGCTCAGTCCAGGCTCTTTAGCAGGCTCCCGAGGGTATAATCCGTCGCGTTTAACGGGCGCATAGCTCAGCGGGCCCGCCGGCCCACGCGAGCCGCGCTTTTAGTGCGATGCGAGCGTTTGAGGCGTTACCTGGCCGAAGGTATAATCGCGTGGCTTAACGGGCGCATAGCTCAGTTGGTACGAGCGCTTCCATGACAAGGAAGAGGTCACAGGTTCGACTCCTGTTGCGCCCACTCTTCAGCCCGAATCACCCAGATCATGAAGCGGCCCGTTTCCATCGGTGCGGTGATCTCGTGTGCCTCGATGCGGTCGAGGCGGTAGCCCAGGCGTGCCGGCACCGCTGCACTTCGGACGTTTGCCTGGTCGCAGTGGATTTCAACCCGTGAGACGCCGGGAAGCGTGAGGGCAGCCGTAGTCAGCAGCCGGATGGCTTCGGTGACCAGGCCCCGTCCCTGGTGGCGAACGTCAATCCAGTAACCGATCTCGAGCGCCCCCTCTCCAATTCGGGGATGCAGCCCGCAGCCTCCGACGTACTCGCCCGTGGTCGCCAGTGTTATGGCGTAGTTTGCCGCCGCATCGCCGCCAAAGTCCGCAGCGGCGGGCTCAAAGAAGGCACGAACCGATTGCTCGGTGGGCGGCGATTGGGCCCATGGCATCCAGCCGCTGAGGTGCTGGTGGCTGGCGGCGATGACGGTGAGCAGCACCGGGCCGTCCTGCGGGTAGCTATAGCGGCGAAGCACTACCCTGCGGCCGATGATTTCCTGGGGCGGATCCAGAATACGCACCGGAGCCCATGATAAAAAGCCAGCTGACGGCATTGGCCGGTCCGGCCGTTATAGACAAATGGCAACTCGCGTTCGCCGCTGGCTGGCTCAACTGCTGGACCACGTCTTACTCCACGGCTTCTGGAACTAGGCAGCCGCCTCTCGCTTCAGCCTTTAGCCTTTAGGGCATGGTCCTCCAGGCTGATTCCGTCTCGCTGGCCGAGATCGAGGCCGCTGCGGATCGGATTGGACCGTTCATCCGCGCGACTCCGCTGCTGGCCGGTGATGGCCTCGGTTACGACGGTCTCTGGCTGAAAGCCGAAAGCCTTCAGCTGACCGGCTCATTCAAGCTGCGGGGCGCCCTCAACGCGGTTATCCAGCTTGGACCGGAGGAGCGACGGCGCGGAGTCATCACGCTCTCCGCCGGAAACCACGGTCAGGCCCTGGCCTATGCCGCGCAGCGCTTTGGTATCCCCTGCGCCGTGGTCGTCCGCGAGGATGCCTCGCGAACCAAGCTCGAAGCGATCGAGCGGTATGGTGCGGAGCTAATCCTGGTGCCGGTCGCTACCTGGCAGCAGCGGCTCGAGGAGGAACAGGCAAAACGCGGATCGTACCTGGTCCATCCTTTCGACGATCCGGCGGTGGTCAATGGGCAGGGAACAGTTGGGCTGGAGATCCTGCAAGCCTTGCCGCAGGTTCGCACTGTGGTGGTGCCGGTCGGAGGTGGGGGTCTGATTTCGGGGGTTGCGGCGGCGATCAAAAACCGGCGGCCCGAGGTGCGAATCGTCGGCATCGAGCCGGAAGGCGCGAGCGTGGTCAGCGACAGCCTCGCAGCCGGCCGCCCGGTGCCAGTTGAACGGATCGCCACGGTTGCCGATGGGCTGGCAGCGCCCTACACGAGGCCGTTGAACCTGGCGCTCCTCAAACGCTATGTCGATGAAGTGCGCACCGTCAGCGACACCGCCATCCTTGAGGCTCTACGAGCAATCGTCTCCGGGTCGCGGCTCGTCGTCGAGCCGGCGGGGGCGGCCGGCGTTGCCGGCCTTGCGAGTCTCGATTTCAATCGGCCCGCGGTCGCCATCCTGACCGGAGCGAACGTCGATCGGCTTCAGCTGGGTCGCTGGCTGAGCATGCAATAATTCGCTCGATCATGGCTTCAGCCGATTCGCCGGGCGGGGATCCGGTAGTGATCTTCGAGAACGATCCGCGGCAGGCGGTTGCCTACCGCGAGCTGTTCGAGGGAGACGGCTTCGAGGCGCTTACCGCCCTTCCGACCGATGATGTGCAGGATCTGTGCGAGCGATCCAAGCCGCGGCTCGTGCTCTTCGATATGGCCATCTGGGAGGCAGACGCGGCTTACGTGTATGGGGTCCTCAACGGCTCCCTGGGCTTCGAGCGGCCAGTGGTCATCGCCCTATGTACGCTCCCCCACCAGGTCCGTCGCGCGAAACGGTTCGGTGCCGATGGCATCTGGATTCGCGGTGTCGATGATGCAGCCGCCCTGCCGGTCCTGGCGGGCGATCTGCTCAGGCGGCGGTCGGAAGGAACGCTCAAGCCGCGCCTCCCGTCGACGCCCCTCTAACGATTCGACCCACTCGCTAACAAGAGCTGCCAGTTTTTTACATCGACTCACGCGCTGTTGGCCGTCACCATAGTCTTTTCCCCAAGTAATCCTCTAGTGTTTTCGCTTTGTGGATAAGCGCCTACGAAGCTTGACACCCATGGAGCGGCGAGGATAATCATTAACGCGCCGGGGGAAAACGGTTTCGGCAGGAACCGGGTCAAGGCAGGGGAAAAATGGAGGTCGCTCACGGTTTGAAACAAGCCGCTCCGCTCAAGGTTTGCGCTCGTCCGGGTTGTGATGTCCTGGTCAAGAAGACGACGGCGAGATACTGCAGCATTCGGTGCTGCGCCGCCGATCCCAACCGCCAGGAACGGCTCAGGCGGCAAGCCCGCCGCGCCCCCATCCTTCCCCTGGCGCATCAGCTCTCGATTATCTTCCAGGTCCACGCGGACATCGAAGCTTCGCTAGATGACCGCGCCATGAGTCGAGAGGACGTCCCCGCCGGCTTGCAGCGCCTGCGGGCCGTCTAGCGCCGGCGGGAAGAAACCCGGCGGTTTCTTCCCTAGAATGTCGGGACTCGATGAGTGATGAGCTAGAGACGCTGCGGCACTCGACCGCGCACCTGATGGCTGCCGCGGTGCTTGACCTGTTGCCCGGGACGGAAATCGGCATCGGGCCTGCGACCGACGAAGGCTTTTACTACGACTTCGCCTTCCGGGAACCGCTCCTGCCGGACCAGCTGCCTCGCATCGAGGCTCGCATGCGGCAACTGATCGACGCCAGGCTCCCGTATATCAAGGAGGAGCTTCCGCGCGACCAGGCAGTCAAGCTTTTCGCCGACCTTTCCCAACCGCTGAAACTCGAGGTGATCGCTGACAAGATCACCGATTCAACGGCTCGCGTCTACCGGACAGGGCAGTTCGTGGACCTCTGCCTTGGACCGCACGTGTCGGACACGGGCAAGCTCGGTGCCTTCCGCCTGCTCTCGATCGCAGGCGCCTACTGGAAAGGGAACGAGAAGAACCGGATGCTCACCCGCATTTATGGCACCGCCTTTGCCAGTCAGGCGGAGTTGGACGCTCACCTGAAACGAATCGAGGAAGCAGCCAAGCGCGACCACAGGAAACTCGGCAAGGAGCTCGACCTCTTCATGATCGATGAGCTTGTCGGACGCGGGCTGCCACTGCTCACGCCCAAGGGGACGGCAATCCGGCGGCAGATGGAGGACTTCGTCTTGCGGCTGGAGAGGAGGCGTGGCTACGCTCATGTCAAAACCCCTGACATCGCGCGCCTCGACCTCTTCAAGGTCAGCGGACACCTCGAGCGCTACCGCGAATCGATGTACGCCCCTTCGGAAATGGAGGACGAGCAGTGGCAGCTGCGCCCGATGAACTGCCCTCACCACATCCGGCTCTATCAACGGCAGGCTCACAGCTTCCGCGACCTGCCGGTGCGGCTCGCGGAGCTCGGCACTGTTTATCGCTACGAGAAGTCAGGCGAGGTTTCCGGGCTGATCCGGGTGCGGTCGTTCACCATCAACGATGCGCACATCTTCTGCAGACCGGACCAGCTCGACGAGGAGTTTGAAAGGGTTGTCCAGTTGATCCTCGAGGTCTACCAGGCTTTTGGTATCACCGACTTCCATTTTCGTCTCTCGCTTAGGGATGAGACGAGCAGCAAATGGATGGGTGACCCAGCGGTATGGGAGAAGGCCCAGGAGGCAGCAAGGAGAGCCCTCCGCGCGGCCGGGCGCCCCTTTACCGAGGCACCGGGCGAGGCCGCCTTCTATGGTCCCAAGCTGGACGTGCAAATCAAGGATGCCATCGGTCGCGAGTTCAGTCTCTCGACCAACCAGATCGATTTCCTGCTTCCCGAGCGATTCGGTCTCGAGTACGTCACCTCCGAGCAGGTGATGGAACGTCCGGTGATGCTGCACCGAGCGCCGATCGGGTCGATGGAGCGTTTCATGGCGTACTTGATCGAACATTACGGCGGCGCATTCCCCGTGTGGCTCGCTCCGGTGCAGCTCGTTTTCATCCCGATCGCGGACCGCCATCTGGAGGCAACGCGGCGGATCGCCGATCAGTTCATGGCCCGCGACATGCGGGTGGAGGTGGACCAGCGCGCCGAGCGCATGCAGGCGAAGATCCGCGCCGCCCAGCTGCAGAAGGTTCCTTACATGGCGATCGTCGGCGATCGGGAGATCGAGGCTGAGTCCGTAAACCTGCGGTCTCGAGATGGAGGAGAACAGCTTCCGATCAAGGTATCCGCACTCCTGGAGCGGCTGGAGTCGGAGTCGCGCCCCCCGATTTGACGAGCCGTGCTACAATTCCGTGCGCCAAGAGAGGCTGTCCGACTCTCACCTTAAGGCCGGGCCAAAGAGGTACAGGGACTGAAGATAGCCTCGGCTATCTTTTTTTGTTTCAAGGAGGTTTGATCCACGGCATTTAGGGAGCTTCGTATCAACGACCAGATCCGCGCCGGCGAAGTCCGCGTAATCGACGATCGCAACGAACAGATGGGGGTTATGCCCATTGACCGGGCCAAGGCCCTCGCGGTGGAACGTGAAATGGACCTCGTTGAGGTTGCGCCCCAGGCGCAGCCACCGGTGGCGAGGATCATGGACTACGGCAAATTCAAATTCGAGAGTTTAAAGAAAGACAAGGATGGACGCCGCAAACACAATGTCATCAAGGTCAAGGAGATGAAGCTTCGGCCCAAGATCGGCGAGCATGACTTCCAGACGAAGTTCCATGCCGTCAAGTCGTTCCTCGAGGAGGGCGACAAGGTCAAGCTGACCATCATGTTTCGCGGTCGTGAGATGGTCCATCAGGATATCGGCAAGAAGCTCCTCGACCGGATGGCGCTGGAGCTCAAGACCATCAGCACAGTCGAGCGAACGCCCCTCCTCGAGGGCAAGAACATGATCATGATCCTGGCGCCGGCGACCGCCACGGCCACGGCTGCGGCAAGCCCAGCCCCGGCGCAGAAGAGTTAAGGAGTTCTGATGCCCAAGATACGGAGTCACCGCGCATCCACCAAACGTTTTCGAATCACCAAAACCGGCAAGGTCGTACGGCAGCATGCCCAGAAGAGTCACCTGCTCGGCCACAAGAGCGCGAGACGTAAGCGGCAGTACAGCAAGCTGCTGGTGCTGACCGGTAAGGACGCTCGGCGGTTGCGCCGGACAGCGCCCTATCTGGAGGGAAAGTGAGATGCCGCGCGTAAAGAGAGGAGTCACAGCCCACCGCCGCCACAAGAAGATCCTCGCCCTGGCCAAGGGGTACCGGATGACACACCGGACGCTCTTCCGGCCGGCGAACGAGGCCGTCCTGCACGCTCTCGAGTACGCCTATCGCGACCGTCGCGCACGCAAGCGGGACATGAGAAAGCTTTGGATCGCACGCATCAATGCCGCGACCCGGAGCCAGGGCGTGCCCTACAACCAGTTCATGCATGGGCTCAAATCGGCCGGGGTCAATATCAACCGGAAGATGCTCGCCGAGCTCGCCGTTCGTGATGCAGCCTCCTTCAGTCAGCTGATCGAGATCGCACGTACGCCCACCAAGGCTTAACATTGAGGGGCACGATGTACCCAGCGCTGCACTTCGCCTTTATCGGGCCGGCGCCGGGCCGGCTCGGGTTGA
>DASWQQ010000245.1:0-7197 GCA_036403615.1 Candidatus Dormiibacterota bacterium
CCTTCGAACCCAGGCTGACTTCCGAACAGCGTCAGACGCCGATAGTGTTTCTCGGCAGTATGGAACCGCGTCACCAGTTGCGCGTGCTCGAGCAACTTGTGGAACCACGGATCGTCGCTGGCGACACCATGAAGCTCTACATCCGGGAGCAGCCCGCGCTTCTCGAGCAGGTGCTCCGGCGCCTGGATTACCTCTTCCTCAATGCCACCGAAGCGCTGGCCCTCGCGCAGATGAAGACCATCGAACTGGCGTCGATAGAGCTACGGCGGCGTTTTAGATTGCGCGGCCTGATCATCAAGGAAGGTCCAAAGGGCGCCACCCTCTATCGCGACAGTGGTGAAATCCACCTTCCGGCTTTTCCCGTCGATCCACCGGTCGACCCGACCGGTGCGGGAGACGCCGTCGCCGCCGGGTTCCTTGGATGCCTGGCGGAGCGCCGGCAAGAAGACGATGGGAGTTTGCGACTCGCGCTCGGCTACGCCATGGCCCTCGCCTCCTTCGCCATCCAGCGATTCAGCGTCGAAGGCCTGCGCTCAGTGACACGTGCTGAGGTGGAGGCCCGCATGGCGGCGATGGCGTGGGCAGCGCCATCAACGCCTTGAACTGGCGCGCGGGCGAGGTGCGGGTCTCGATCCTGCAGGGAGATCTCACGCTGCAGGACTCGGATGCGATAGTCAACGCGGCCAACAACGACCTCGAACTGGGCGGCGGCGTCGCCGGCGCGATTGCCCGGCGCGGCGGCCCCGCGATCCAGGAGGAGTGCAGCCGGATCGGACCGATTGCCGTGGGTGACGCCGCCATCACGGGGGGAGGGCAACTCAAGGCACGCTACGTGATCCACGCCGCCAGCATGCGCCTCGGAGCAAGAACGACGGCGGAGGCCCTGCGCGCCTCGACCAGGCGCAGCCTGGAACTGGCACGGGACAGGGGACTGCGTTCGATCTCATTTCCGGCGGTCGGCACCGGCATCGCCCATTTTCCGCTTGATCAATGCGCCCGCATCATGATCGAGGAGGTTGGGAGCCACGCCGCCAGTCCCGGCTCGCTGACCGAGGTCCGCTTCGTTCTCTACGGCGAGGATGCGCTCCGCGCATTCGTCAAAGAGGCGGAGCTGCGGCTAGCGAAAGAGCCCGGGCAGGAAAAAGGAAAGTAGGAAGGCGACCGTCACCGCCGACAGAAAAAGGAAGACCGCGCCAGAAATGATGTTGCCGAATCTGCCGTTGATGTAGCGTCCCATGATTCGCTTGTCGTTGGCCAGCATCATCAGGATCGGCAACAGCAGCGGCAGCATCATGCCGTTGACAATGTTCGGCAGGTTGGTGATGAGGGCGAGCGGCGCTCCCGGAAACATCGCCACACCGGCGCCCAGCACGATCAGGGTCGTGTAGATCGTCAGGAAGGCGGGGGCCTCACGAAAGGATTTGTCGATGCCGCGCTCGAAACCGAAGGCTTCGGTGATCGCGTAGGTGGTCGAAAGGGGCAGCACAGAGGCTGCCATGAGTGAGGCATTGATCAGCCCGATGGCGAAGAGCTGTTCAGCGTACTGACCGGCAAGCGGCTTCAGGGCCAGTGCGATCTTGCTGAAGGCGGATGGATCCGCCGGGTCGACAACCACGTGGTGCGCGAAAACCGTGGCCCCGGTCGCCACGATGATGAAGAAGGCAACGATATTGAGCATCACAATGCCGGCAAAGGTGTCGACGCGCTCGAACTTGAGGTCACCGGGACTGAGACCCTTGTCCGCCACGTTCGACTGTTGGAAGAAGGCCATCCAGGGCGTGATCGTCGTACCCACGACTGAAATAAAGATCAGGATGAAGGGCGGAGTCCAGTGGAAGGTCGGTACAACCGCGTGCCGCAGCACCTCGCCCCAGGGTGGGTGCGCGAGTATGGCCGACACGATGTAGCCGACAAAGATCAGGGTGAGGAGCAGGAGCACCCGTTCCACGACCCGAAAGGAGCCGCGTAGGACCAGGAACCAGACGAGCAACGCGGCCAGCGGGATGGCGATGTAGCGAGCCGGAGGGCCGAAGAGCAATCCCGCGCCACCGCCCACCCCGGCAAACTCGGCCACGGTAGTGGCGGCGTTGGCGATGAAGAGAAAGATCATGACCCAGAGAGTCGGGGCTACCCCGAAGCGTTCGCGGATTAGGTCCGAGAGTCCCTTGCCTGTAACCGTCCCCATCCTCGCCACCATCTCCTGGATCGGCGCCAGGCAGACCGCGGTGACGATCAGAACCCAGAGGAGGTCGTAGCCGAACTGCGATCCCGCCAGGGCGTAGCCGGTGAGTCCGGTCGCATCGTTGTCGACATTTCCGGTGATGATGCCGGGTCCGACCACGGATAGCAGCACCAGCAGCCTGGCGCGCCGGCTTCGCAGCAGCGACACGCCCTAAAAGATCCGCCGCCGCCTGCCACCGCCACCACGGGGCGGAAGCACTCGGTCCATCACGTCGTCCACAGTCACGATTCCCTGGATGCGGTTGTGCTCGTCGACAACCGGTACCGCCAGCAGGTTGTATTTTGCCGTCACCTCTGCAACCTCGCGGGGCCCGGCATCTACCCGAACCGACATCACGTTCTTGATCATGAAGTCGCGGATCGGTTGGCTGGGTTTGGCAACGATCAGGTCACGCAGCGAGAGAACGCCGAGCAGGTGCTCCTCCTCGTCGACCACGTAGACGTAGTAGACGCTCTCCGCGTCGGGCTCGAGCTCGCGCAACCGGTCGATGGCCTCGGCCGCCGTTAGCGTGTGGCGAACCGCCACGTACTGGGTGGTCATCAAGCCCCCGGCGGTGTCCTCACGATAAGCAAGCAGCTCTTCGACGTCCTCTGCCTCATCCTCTTCCATCTTTTGCAGCAGCTGTTGGGCTCGTTCGCGGGGCATGTCGGCCAGAAGGTCCGCCACCTCGTCGGGTGACATCGCTTCCAGGATGTCTGAGGCGCGTTCCACATCAAGGCGCTCGAGGATGGACGCCTGCATCTGCGGCTCGTCGATCTCCTCGAGGGTATCGGCCGCCTTCTCGTCGTCGAGGGCGGCGAAGACCGCATTCCGATCTTCCGGGCTGAGCTCGTTGACGATGTCGGCTATATCCGCCGGGTGCAGCTTGGCAAGCTTGGTGTGCGCGATCCGCAGTTTCACCGAGCTCTCGTCACTCTTGACGGGGTCGACTGCCTCCCAGGAGATCAACTTCTGCGGCCAGTCAAGGCCGAGCCCGACCGCTACCCGGCGCCCGGGACCCTCCAGGCCGACCCGGCGCGCGAGGCCGCGTGCCCCGATGTCGACCCCCACCAGCAGCAGGCTGCCCTCCACCTGGGACAGCTGCAAATCGTTTACCCGCACCACGCGGCGGCCGTCCATGTCAACGATCTGCTTGTCCAGCACCTGGCGGGAGAGCCAGAGCTCGGACTCGAGCCTGACATGGGGTTGGAGCTTCGCCTCGTCTACCTTGAGGCTCAACTCCTTGTTGTCCCAGCTGCGGACCACCGACCAGTCGACCGAGCGGATGTGGCGGTTGCCCTTGAGGACGACGCCGGTAACCTTCGGAAAGGGATCGGTCATCAGCACAACGAGGTCGCGCACACGACCAACCCGATGCTGCCGGAGGTCAACGACTTCCGCGTTCAGGAAGTCGCTGAGAAAGATCATCCCCGGTATTGCTTGAAGAGCAGCGAGGCATTGTGTCCGCCGAAGCCGAAGGAGTTGGAGAGTGCCAGCGTGATGGGGAGCTCCCTTGCGCCTTCCTTGATGTAATCGAGGTCGCACTGCGGATCCGGATGTTCGAGGTTGATGGTCGGCGGGGCGACACCCTCCTGGATTGCCTTGACGCAGATCACGCCTTCCACGGCGCCCGCCGCGCCGAGCAAGTGACCGAGCATCGACTTGGTCGAACTGATCGGTACCTTGTAGGCCGCCTCACCGAAGATCTCCTTGACCGCCAGGGTCTCGGCGACGTCTCCCAGCTGGGTTGCGGTCCCGTGCGCATTGATGTAGCTCACCTCTGTGGGAGAAACTCGTGCCTTTTCCAGGGTCCGTTTCATCGCCCTGGCAGCGCCGGCACCGACCGGGTCGGGCGCGGTGATGTGGCTCGCGTCGGCGGTGGCGGCGTAGCCGACCACCTCTGCCAAAATTGGCGCGCCGCGGCGGCGAGCGGATTCGAGCTCTTCGAGAATCAGGATTCCGGCTCCCTCGCCCATGATGAAGCCGTCTCGTTCGAGGTCGAACGGACGGCTCGCCTGACTGGGATCGCCGGGCCGGGTCGTCACCGCACGAATGGCGCAGAAGGCGGCCAGCGCCAGCGGGGTTACGGTCGACTCACTGGCTCCGGCGAGCATCGCCGTGGCATCTCCGCGCCGGATGGTTTCGTAGGCCTCTCCGATGGCGTGGGCTCCCGAAGCGCAGGCAGAGGCAATCGAGTAATTGGGACCGCGCGCCCCGATCGCGATCGAGATCTGACCGGCCGCCATGTCTCCGATCATCATCGGCACCGTAAAGGGACTGACCCGTGATGGACCGCGTTCGAGAAGAACGGTGTGCGCCGCCTCGATGTGCTCCAGACCTCCGATGGCACTGCCCACGAGGACACCGATCGAGTCCCGATTCTGCTCTGTGATTTCCAACCCCGACTCCTCGAGCGCCTCCCGTGCGGCGACCATGGCGAACTGCACGAAGCGCGACATTCGTCGTGCTTCTTTCCGGTCAAGCCTCGACTCGGGCTTGAAATCGACTACCTCGCTGGCCACCTGGCTCGGGCTGCCGGCGGGATCAAAGGCCTGGATCCGCCGGATGCCGGATCGTCCCGCCTTGACCGCCTCCCAGGTTTCACGCGTCGTATGGCCCAGCGAGGTGATGGTGCCCGTGCCGGTTACGACCACCCGGGTGCCGTTCACCATTCCGACACCCCACCGCTGCCCCAGCGCAAGCAGGCGACCGCCCAGACCGGGCCGGCGCCGCAAGAGAGCATCAGTACCACCTGTCCCTCCTTCAGACGGCCGTCCTTCACCGCGTCGTGGAGGACGGCAAAAGGCGCCGCCGCGAAGCTTTCTGCATAGCGCTCCGGCTCTAACACGAAGGACGATGCCGGCACTCCGGACTCGGTGAGCCACCGGCGCATCAGCTCTGGCGCAGTTTGCTCAGCCACCACCAGGTCGACCTCCCTCAGCCCGAGGCCGGCGCGACGCAAGCAGCCCGCCACCGCTTCGGCTAAACCCGAAAGTGTCAGCTCGTTGAGCGCTGCCTGGCCGCCCTCGCGCGTGGCACGTCCCCCGGCAGCCGTTGCCAGGATCTCGCCACCTCGTTCGCCTGCGGCCAGGACCACCGCGGATGCTCCACGAGCGTGCCGTCCTCCGCTCTGTCCGGGAAAATCCACAAGTTGATTGGACGCCTCAGCACCGATTACGAGGGCCGCGCTGGTTCCGCTCTTCATGTAGTGGGCCGCAACGTCGAAGGCGGTGAGCAGGCTGGCCTGGGCGGCGTAGAGATCGAAGCTTGCGACCATTGGCAGGCCGAGCTCCGTCTGCACCAGGCAGGCAGTCGTCGGCCATAGAACATCAGGAGTGGTGGTCCCGGCAACGATCAGTCCGATCTGCTGCGGATCGATGCCGGACGCCTTCAACGCGGCACGGGCAGCGCCCGCTGCCAGGGAGGCGGTGTTGAGTCCACTCTCGGCCCGGACCCGATAAGAAACACCATGGCAATCCGCGCCGGTCAGGCGCTCGGAATCCGCAGCGCTGGCCGGGGGCCGGTAAACCCCGATCCCGGCTACTCCGGCCAGGCCGGTGCGAGGCTGAGCCGGGGCGCGACGTGATACGGGCGCAGAAGTCACGCCTTATTCTAAGTACAGCTTCGCGCGCCGGTTACGCCGCCCGTAACCAATCTCCATTTGGCGGGATACACACTTGCCGGTCCCCGTCTCCGGCACGCCTATTTAAGCTTTCGGTAATGTATAAATCAAATTCGGGCACGTCAGCGTGCCTAGTCAACTCCTAGGAGGGAGGTAATGGCCGAACTGGATTTCGAGAAGTTCCGGGGGATAATCGCCGAGCAACTTGGCGTCGACGTGGAAAAGGTGACCCCCGAGGCCTCCTTCACCGAGGACCTGCAGGCGGATTCACTCGACCTGGTCGAGCTGATCATGGCCTTCGAAGAGGAATACGGTATGGAGATCTCCGATGAGGACGCTCAGAAACTGCGTACCGTCAGCGAAGCCTGGAACTACGTAAAGGGAAAGGTCTCCGTAGCCTAACCGGCGCTCCTGATGAATGCCACGTACGGCGTCCGCCCCGTGGCCTTCGTGTTTCCCGGACAGGGGTCGCAGTACGTCGGGATGGGCAAGTCCCTTTACGAAGCCTCTGCAACTGCCCGCAAGGTCTTTGACGAGGCGGACCGGGTGCTGGGGTTTCCTCTCACGCAACTGTGTTTCGAGGGTCCCGAGGCGCAGCTCAACGACACCTTCAACGCGCAGCCGGCGATCCTGACCGTCAGCATCGCCTGTCTCTACGCGATTAAAGAACGCTGGCAGGCCATCGGTCAGGTGATCGCCCCGATCTACGTAGCCGGTCACAGCCTGGGCGAATTCACCGCGCTGGTTGCGGCTGACGTGCTCGATTTCGAGGCCGCGCTCCTGCTCGTCCGCGAGCGGGGCCGCCTGATGAAGGAGAACGGTCTTACCAGGCCGGGCGGCATGCTGGCCGTGCTCGGCCTGGACCGCGAGGTTCTGGAAGAGGTGGTCCGGCAAGCGTCGGAGCGCGGCGTGATCACCCTGGCGAACGCCAACTCACCGGGACAGCTGGTCCTCTCCGGAGAGGCAGCCGCCCTCTCCTATGCCGCTGACCTCGCCATTGCGAAGGGCGCGGCGAAGGTGGTGCGCCTGCCGATCACGATCGCCTCGCACTCGCCTTTGATGGCCCGGGCGGCTGCCCAGTTCGCCGAGCTGGTTGCCCGGCTGCCGCTGCGACAGCCCCGGATCCCGGTCGTAGCCAACATCACCGGTCAGATCCTGACGACCGCGGATGAGATCCGCAAGGAGCTTGCCGACCATATCCTGAAACCGGTCCAGTGGACGACCTCAGTGCTTGAGATGGTCACGCTCGGGAGTGCCGAGTTCTTCGAAATCGGCCCCGGTCAGGTTCTGTCTGGCCTGATCCGCCGGATCAGCCGCGAGGTACAGGTCGTCAACCTGAGCGACCGCGAGATTG
>DASWQQ010000246.1:0-4005 GCA_036403615.1 Candidatus Dormiibacterota bacterium
AGTCGCCAGCAAGACCAACGACATCGCCGGCGACGGCACCACCACCTCGGTGGTCCTGGCCGCGTCGATCATCGGCGAGGGCCTGCGCAACGTGACCGCCGGCGCCAACCCGATGATGCTCAAGATCGGCATCCAGAAGGCAGTCGACGAGGTCATCAAGGCAATCAAGGAGCAGTCGATCCAGATCTCCGAGCGGGAGAAGATCGCCCAGGTCGCCACGATTTCTTCCGGCGACCCGCGCATCGGCGAGATGGTCGCCAATGCCATGGAGAAAGTCGGCAAGGATGGCGTCATCACTGTCGAGGAGTCGAAGGGCATCGAGGACGAGCTCAAGCTCGTCGACGGTATGCAGTTCGACAAGGGCTACATCTCGGCCTACATGGTCACCGACACCACCCGGATGGAGGCGGTCCTCGAGGATCCCTACATCCTGATCACTGAGAAGAAGATCTCGGCCGTCGCCGACCTGCTTCCCGTCCTGGAAAAAGTCGTCCAGAGCGGCCGTCCGCTGGTCGTGATCGCGGAAGACGTCGAGGGCGAGGCACTCGCCACCCTGATCGTCAACAAGTTGCGTGGCACCTTCACCGCGGTCGGCGTCAAGGCGCCTGGCTTTGGCGACCGTCGCAAGGCAATGCTGCAGGACCTCGCCATCCTGACCGGTGGCCAGGTGATCTCCGATGACCTCGGCCTCAAGCTTGACTCGGTTCAACTGAACCAGCTGGGCAAGGCTCGCCGCGTCACCATTACCAAGGACGACACCACGATCGTCGAGGGTCACGGCAAGCAGGACGACATCAAGGGCCGGATCAGCCAGATCAAGGCTGAGATCGAGAAGAGCACCTCCGACTGGGACAAGGAGAAGCTGCAGGAGCGGCTGGCCAAGCTGGCCGGCGGCGTTGCGGTGATCAAGGTCGGTGCCGCCACCGAGACCGAGCTCAAGGAAAAGAAGCACCGCATGGAGGATGCCGTCTCGGCAACCCGCGCGGCCGTCGAGGAAGGCATCGTGCCCGGCGGCGGTTCGGTCCTCGTCCATTCCATCAAGTCGCTCGAGAGCCTGCGGAATCTCACCGGCGATGAGGCGACTGGCGTTCAGCTGGTACGGCGCGCGCTCGAGGAGCCGCTCCGCCAGATCGTGAACAACGCCGGCTGGGAAGGTTCCGTGGTGGTCGAGAAGGTCAAGGGCCTGCCCAAGGGCCAGGGCTTCGACGCCGCTAAGGGCGAGTACACCGACATGGTCAAGGCCGGGATCGTCGACCCGACCAAGGTCACCCGTTCGGCGCTGCAGAACG
The DNA here is from genome assembly GCA_036403615.1 of Candidatus Dormiibacterota bacterium. GTDB lineage: Bacteria > Chloroflexota > Dormibacteria > CF-121 > CF-121 > JALYYC01. The sequence goes on from DASWQQ010000246.1 coordinate 1,290, forward strand.
CCGCCAGTATCGCTGCGATGCTGTTGACCACCGAGGCGCTGATCTCGGACCTTCCGGAGAAGAACAAGCAGACGGCACCCGCGCCGTCCATGCCGGATTACTAAACCGGATCTAGAGGAGAGAGCCGCCCCGCTGGGCGGCTCTTTCTATTTGTCGGACACTAGCATGGCGAGGTGACGGCCTCGAGCGGGATCATCACGCTTTTGACGGACTATGGCCTCGACGATGCCTACGTCGGGGCGATGAAGGGCGCCATCCTCAGCCGTCATCCGGGAGCGACCATTGTCGACGTGACGCATGGCGTCAGGCCCTTTGGGGTGTTGCAGGGGGCCTTCTTGCTAGACACCTCCTGGCGGAGCTTTCCCGTCGGGACGGTCCACCTCGTTGTGGTCGATCCCGGCGTCGGAGGCAGCCGCCGGGCGATCGCCTTCCGCGCCGGCGATCACATGCTGGTCGGACCGGACAACGGGCTCTTCACCTTTCTCTCTGAGCCGATCAGCGAGATGGTCGAGTTGCATGTCCCTCCTGGGGCAGCCCCGACCTTCCACGGACGCGACGTCTTCGGACCGGCTGCCGCTCAGCTTGCTGCCGGCCGTCCCCTGGCGGAGCTGGGGACGCCCTCCTCGAAGACCCCGGCACGCCTCGAACAGGCCTGGGCGGTAAAGGTGGGCGAGGCCTGGCGTGCGCAGGTGCTTCACTGCGACCACTTCGGCAACGTCATCAGCAACCTGCCACTGCGCGCCCTGGCGCGGATCAACGCCGTCAACGGCGCCCGGGTCCGGACCGTCGAAACCTATGAGGACGCCCAACCCGGTGAGCTGGTAGCGCTCGTCGGTAGCAGCGGTCGGATCGAGTTCGCCCTCGCGCAGGGATCGGCGGCCCAGCGGATGCATACCGGGCCGGGCGAGACGCTACTCGTCGCGTGAGCTGGCCAGCGATCAGCTCGGCCCTGGTTCCGGTCGCGCCGGCAGAGCTCATGCGCCGGGTGGACCTGGAGGCGCAGCAGCAGTTTCAAATCGGCACCGCTCAACTGATGGAAATCGCGGGATTCCAGGTGGCACGCTTCATCGGCGGCTGGCTCGGCGAAGTCTCCGGTCGGCGGGTCGCGGTGCTCGCCGGACCCGGCAACAATGGTGGTGATGCGCTGGTGGCGGCGCGATTCCTCGCCCAGCGGGGCGCCCTGGTCGAATGCCTCTGCCTGCCGCCAAAGGATCCATCGAGCCTTGCGGCGAACCACGCCGGGACACTCCGCAGCATGGGCATCGACTGCAGGCCATTTACCAGCTCGACACAGCTTTCGGCTGACCTTATCGTCGATGGGCTGCTCGGGACCGGCGTCCACCTTCCTCTGCGGCAACCCTACCCGGGGATCATCGCCGACATCAACCGAGCTCGATCCCAGGTCGTCGCCATCGATCTTCCTTCGGGCCTCGACTCCGATACGGCGGAGGGAGACAGCGAGGCAGTCCAGGCCACGGCAACGCTCACGCTGGGCCTCCCCAAGCCGGCGCTCAGTTCCGCCCAATGCTGCGGGCGGCTCTTCCTGGCCGACATCGGGCTGCCCGCCGCGCTCTTCGGAGCGGACGAGCAGGCCGTCCGCGCCCTCTATAAAAAGGGGGATCTGCTGGAGGTTTTGAGATCGGCCCAAACCGCAAGTTGACGGGAACACGCCGCCAAACTAGACTGCTGGCATCCGCTCCACGTCCCACTAATGGATCAAGTACACGTCGAAGCCCCCAGCATCCGCGCGCGGACCGGGTCCGTTGAGCGTGACTTCTACTCGGACTTTCCCCTCCTACTGAACTATGTTGCGCGCCTGATCGATGACCTCGACGAAGCGACCGGGATCGCCTGTCAGTCCTTCCGCATGGCGGCTTCCAACGCTGGGAGCGATACAACAGGCCTGTCGCGCATTGCGGTCTTCAGAACCGCAACCGAGCTGAGCCGCCAGGCGCTCAAACCGCGTCGCTGGTATCGAAGCCATAAGCGGAGCGGCACCGTGCTCGACGGATTTCCGCAACCCGAGGCCCGGCGTGCGCTCCGGCGGGATACGGTGCAGCGGGCACTCACCGCGCTTCCCTTCGAGGCGCGCGCGATCATCCTTCTGCGCGACTACGTCAGGCTCTCTTACGACGAGCTCGCGGAGGTCATCGACATCGCGCCCCGGAAACTGGTCCACGCCATGGACCGCAGCCGAGCCGAGTTGAAAGAGATCTATGAGTACATCAAGTTCTGACCGCTGCACGCGGATTTCGCCCAGCGCCGTTCTGGACGACCGCCTGCACGGAAAGGACCTGGAGTGGGCGCGCGACCACCTGCGTCGCTGCGAGTCGTGCCGTGAGCGGGTCGAGGAATTCCGGGAAATGATGATGCGCGTGGGACGGCTGCCGACGGCACCGGTGGCGTCCGCGGCCATGGATGCGGCATACGCGGCCTCCGTCCCGGAGGGGATCCGTGCGGGTGGCGGCCTAAGAGGCGGGGGGCTGCTGAACCTTCACCCTCCCACGCCCGTCGAGCCGGTGGCCGAACCGATCCTCGACACACCACCGCAACCGGTTCGGCCTGAAGTGACGAACGCGCCCGATCTGTTCAGCGACCTCGAGCGCGAAATCTTCCGCGACGAACCCGTCCAGGACCATCCAACGGCGATGGAGGCGCTGCCGGTAGAGCCGGTCATTCCGGTATCCGAGGCCGCCGAACCCGGTTTGCGCGAGGT
>DASWQQ010000247.1:0-1606 GCA_036403615.1 Candidatus Dormiibacterota bacterium
ATTTTCGTCAGGTCGGGCCGGACCGTGAGCAGCTTCTGGTCGGTCGCGTTCATGGCAAAGCACGACTTGATCGCGCCGCGCGTGCGGTCCCACAGGAGCATCGCTCCGGGCGCCCCGCCACTCGCGAAATGCAATTTGCCCGCGAGCAGCCCATCCGTGACTGGCCCAGTGCCCGCAAGCCGCAGGAATTGCGCCTTCAGGTTTGGCAGGCCGAGCTTGCTGGCGTGCTTCTCGATGAGCTTCTGCTGCTCCATGATATCCTGCTGGATGTAGAGCAGACCGAATTGCTTCGCGATGAGCACATCCGAGGTCTCAGCATGAGCACGGCGCACAGCGGGCGCAGCCAAAGCGGCGAGGCCGCCAGTGGTTAGGAGGCGGCGGGTCACTCTCGGCACTGTAGGTCCTTTCATGAATGTAGCGGCGCGTAGCGCGCCAAAGCTGCCAGAGATAGGCTCGGTCGGCGTACAGCATTTGTCCAGGATCGAAAGCGAGGGTCGACGTGGAACATGGTCGGGCCAGGGAACTCGGGTTCTCACCGCCAGAGGATGCGCCTATCCCCTACATGCAGCGGACCCGGGCCTATTATGAGGCGCTCGGGTATGGTCCACCCTACGAGTGGGCGCATTATGCCGCTGTGCCATTCCACCCATTGGATAAGCCGCTCTCCGAATGCAGGCTGACGATCATCACGACGGCGGCTCCGTATCAGACTGACAAGGGTGACCAAGGTCCGGGAGCGCCCTACAACGCCGCAGCCAAGTTCTACAGCGTCTACTCGGGGAGTTCGCAGCAGGATGTCGACTTGCGCATCTCGCACGTCGCGATCGACCGTCACCACACAACGGCAGAGGATCCTGCAAGCTACTTTCCGTTGGCAGCCTTGCGTGAAATGGCGGCAGCCGGCCGAATCGGATCTGTCGCACCGCGTTTTCATGGCGCTCCAACCAACCGCAGTCACCGGGTGACCTTAGAGGTTGATTGCCCGGAGATTGTCGACCGCTGCAAGGCGGACGGCGTCGACGCGGCCCTTCTCGTCCCCAATTGCCCGGTCTGCCACCAGACCGTCAGCCTGGCTGCACGGAGCCTCGAGGAGAGCGGGATCGCTACCACCGTCATGGGATGCGCGAAGGACATCGTCGAATTTGTCGGCGTGCCTCGTTTTCTATTCTCGGATTTCCCGCTCGGAAACGGGGCTGGCCGACCCCGAGATCGGGCGTCGCAGGCCTATACGCTGGATCTGGCATTGCGGGTTCTCGAAGGTGCCCCGGCTCCGCGCACGACGGTGCAATCTCCGCTCGTGTGGAGCACGAATTTCGATTGGAAGTTCGATTACTGCAACGTTGGCCGCCTACCACCCGAGGAGATCAGCCGACGCCGTGCCGAATTCGACAGGCAAAAGGATCTAGCCAGATCGCGTCGCGAAGAGGCGGGCCTGTCCTGACACTTGCCGTATGAGGCAGATTGCGCGCAACACACCGCTCGGAGTTGACCCGCCATTCGGTTGTCCTTGGTGTCCGCCTGGCCTTAGAATTCGAAGCATGCCGGAACATCATGAGCCGTCGCTGGCAGCGATCCTGACAGACCCCATCGTTCAGGCCCTGATGGC
>DASWQQ010000248.1:0-2320 GCA_036403615.1 Candidatus Dormiibacterota bacterium
CAGCACCGAGCCGACGCCGGTCCCGACGATGAACACTGCCCCGATGATGCCCAGCAGCGCCCTGCGCGCCGATCGCCTATTCGAGACGATAAGCGCTCGCTTCGATCTCAACCAGCCAAGCTGCTTCCAGGAAGCCGCGCACGCCGATCAGGGAGGTCACCGGCTTGATCGCGGTAAAAATTTCGGCATGGGCGCGGCCGATCTCACGCCATCTGCGAGGGACGGTTGTGAAGATCCTGGTGCGCGTGACGTCCTCCAGCCCGGCCCCCACCCCGTTGAGGCCCTCGGCGATCAGCCGCAGGCACTGCCGAGTCTGCTCGTACACATTCGTGCCGCCGATCAACTTCCCCTCCTCATCGATAGGTGCGCAGCCGGAAATCTCGATCAAAGGCCCCACGCGGACCGCCCGGGCGTAACCGACCACCCGCTCGAAGCGGCGACCGGTGGTATAGATGCGGCGGCTCACACCGCCACGGGACTGGTGCAATAGGCGCAGCGGCGCGCACCTACCGGAATCTCGCTGAGACACTCCGAGCATTTGCGCGTCGTGGGGTCCGGCGGTGGCAGACGGCGCGAGCGCGCCATGAGCCGGTTGACCGGTACGACCACCAAGAAGAAAACGGCAGCCGCAACCAGCATGAAGCTGATTACCGCGTTCAAGAATTCCCCGTAACGGAAGACGCTGCCGTTGATAGTGAAGCTGACGGCGGAGAAGTCGGGCTTGCCGACCAGTGCGGCGATCAGCGGGGTGATCAGATCCCTGACGAGCGCTGCGATGACGGCGCCGAAAGCGGCGCCGACGACGACCGCCACCGCCAGGTCGACCATGTTCCCGCGAAGAAGAAACGTTTTGAATTCCTTACCCAAGGCAACCTCCCACCCCGATCCCGGCTCGCCGTAGTCTACCGGTGGCAGGGTCGCTGCCTCAGACGGCGACCGCCACCCTGCCAAGGCGCTCCACCTCGCCGATCACCTCGAGCAGCCGCTCCTTCCATTGCGCGCCGGCGTGCTGCATTGAGATCCTGACCTTGCCATAACGGACCTGGAGGATGGAACGGAACTGCGCCTCCAGCCGGCGAGGGTCGCCCGCCCAGTCGGCGGGCAAGCGCAGCACCAGCCAGTCCGAGTCTGTCTCGACCGAAGTCAGATGTGCCTGCCGCGCGAGCGCCTTGACCCGCAACGCATAGATCAGGTTGCGTACCGGTACCGGCGGCTTGCCGAAGCGATCGGCCAGATTTCGTTCGGCAGCCTCAAGACCCTCCTCGTCCTCAAGCGCCGCCAGGTCCTGGTAGACCTGCAAGCGGAGCTTCTCGTCTGGGACGTAATCGCGGGGCAAGAAATGCTCGAGGGGCAGGTCCAGGGTGAGGCCGGCGGGAATCTCCACCGGCTGGCCCGTCTTCTGCGAGTCGACCGCGTCGCGCAGCATTGAGTTGTAGAGTTCCAGGCCGACCGCTGCGATAGCGCCGTGCTGGGCAGTTCCCAGCAGGTTGCCGGCGCCCCTGATTTCCAGGTCTTTGAGGGCCAGCTTGAAACCTGACCCGAGATCATGCAGCTCGGAGATAACGTCGAGTCGTTTGTCGGCATTCTCCGAGAAAGAGCGTGTCGGGTTGTAGAGGAAGTAGGCATAAGCGCGCTGGCCGGCACGCCCGACCCGACCGCGCAGCTGGTACAGCTGGGCGAGCCCCATCCGGTGGGCGTCGACAACCACGATGGTGTTGGCATTGGGAATGTCCAGCCCTGACTCGATGATGGTGGAGCAGACCAAAACATCGGCCTCGCGGTTGATGAACTTGACCATTACATCGGCAAGCGTCGTTTCCGGCATCTGGCCATGTCCGACGAGCACCCGCGCGTGCGGGACTAGCTTCTTGATGCGCTCCTCGGCCCTACGAATAGTTTGCACCCGGTTGTAGACGAAGAAGACCTGGCCGCCACGCTGCAACTCACGCTGGATCACCTCTTTGATCAGGTCGTCGTCATCGGCCGTGACAAAAGTCTTGATCGGGAGGCGTTCTTCGGGCGGGGTCTGGATCACCGAGAGGTCGCGGATGCCGGCGAGCGCCATGTGGAGCGTGCGCGGAATCGGCGTTGCGGAAAGGGATAGTACGTCGACGGAAGCCCGTAACTGCTTCAGCTTTTCCTTCTGCATCACGCCGAAGCGCTGCTCCTCGTCAAGCACCACGAGCCCCAGGTCACGGAACTGAACGTCCTTTTGCAGCAGCCTGTGGGTGCCGATGACAACGTCAACCTCACCCGTCTGGAGGCGTCGGAGCACATCCTTTGTCTCGCTCTCACTTCGGAACCGAGACAGCATGTCGAC
>DASWQQ010000249.1:0-11566 GCA_036403615.1 Candidatus Dormiibacterota bacterium
GCCAGGGTCAGGGCCGCCAGGCGTGGGAAGAGGCCGACCGCGAGCATTGCACCACCGGCAAGATGGACAAGGGCATTGAGGGTGACCGCCGTCGCCGCATTCTGGGGAGCGATCGGCACCATCGCGGCGACTCGCTCGACAAACGGTGTGACCAGTTTCGCTCGGGGCTCGGGGTTGGCCAGGACATCGAGTCCCGCGATGACGAAGATGCCTCCGAGCATCGGGCGAGCGATCGTCCGGACGGCCTTCATCCGAATACTGTAGACCTGAACGGTCGGCGGGACGTCGAACCTGTAGCGCCTCGTTGATCGCGCCAGAGACTGAGCCAGCGCATGGTCAGTTGACTTCCCGAAACGCGAGCGCCTGGCGCATCCTTTCGAGGCCGAGTCGCTGCCGGCTCTTGACTGTCCCGAGCGGAACCTGCATGGTTGCCGCAACCTCGGGCTGGCTCAACCCAGCGAAATAGCTGAGCTCGATTGCCCGGCGCTGGGTCAGCGGTAGGCTGCTGAGGAGGCTGCGCACCTGGCTGCGGTCGGCATCGGCGGAAACGTGATCCCAGGCGGTATCTGCGACCGCCAGCTCGACGTCGTCGATGTTGGCGGTCTCCCGGTGAGTTCCCGCGCCGCGGATCCTGTCGATCGCGCGATTGCGCACGATACGCAACAGCCAGCTGCGCACCTGGCCACGGTCCGGGTCGAAGCTTCGCGCGTGGCGCCAGAGCGCAACAAAGGCCTCCTGTACGACGTCCTCGGCGGCCATGCGGTCGTTGAGCATCTTGAAGGCGAGCCCGAATGCAAGCCGGCCATAGCGGTCGTAAAGGGATTCGATAGCGCGGGCGTCACCGGCGGCGAGAAGTGGGATCACATCGGCATCCACTTGACTGAGAACAACAGCCATGGGGTCAGCCCTTCAGATGATTGAGCAGGTCGACCTGGCGGCTGACGCATTGCTTGACGAGATGATCAATGGTTAGGAGGCGCTGATCTGAGGGCGAGCCGGCCTTGAGCACCTCTACGGCGGCATCAAGAGCAGTGAGATCCGCCGCCATGTCGCGGATCATGCTGATCGCCTGACCATCCCAACGGCTGGTCATGGCAGTAGCCCTTCGACCATGGCGGTCAACTCCAGGGCCTTGACCGGCTTGTGGAGGAAGTAGCCCTGACTCAGTCCGGCAGCCGTATGGGGGCCGAGCCAGGGTGACCCGCTCAAAACGACACATGGGACACCCGGGTACTTACCCTCGATCCATTGAGTCGACAACGGGCTTGCCGGACGGTCGAGATCGATCACCACACAGTCGGCGTCCGCCAGGCGCTGGGTGGCGACATCCAGTCCAAGGGACACCTGGTGTCCGCGTGCCTGCAACAGGGCCGCAAGCGATGAGCAGAGCACCGCGTCGGCGGAGAGGATGACGATGGTGGCCTCGGGCTTCATGAGTCCACTCTGGAACCCGCGGCTTCGAAACGGGGCCGATTCGGGCCTATGATTAGACAAATCCTTCGACAAGTGGTCGAGGCGGTATTCAGGGGGAAACGTGACCAGAGCGGTGAGCCGCACCGGCGGCGTCAGGGTGAAAGAGTTCGTCGGCCTTCTTCGCAAGGGCCAGAAGGCAGAGGCGGCAGCCTTCGTCCAGGAGCTGTTCGAGGAAACGGGAAGCAGGTTGGCGCTTTTTGCCGACCTGATTCACCCGGCCCAGTACGAGATCGGCGACCTCTGGTACCGGGGCGAGATCGGTATCGCCGATGAACACCGGGCAACGGCGATCGTAGAGGAGGTCACGCTGGCTCTACCGCCGACGCCGGCCCGGGGTGGGTCCCCACGGGGCAAGTGCGTGCTGGCAGCGGTTGGCAGCGAGCAGCACGTGGTCGGGCTCCGGCTACTCGGCGCCGCGCTCGAGGATGACGGCTGGACGGTCACAATGCTTGGCGGACGAACGCCATCCGCTGACCTCGGCGAAATGGTGCGCAAGCTACGCCCGAAGTTCGTCGGCCTGTCGGCGGGATATCTGCCTCAACCTGCTTCGCTGAAAACAACCATCGAGGAGTTGAAAAAGCTCCGGGTGCCGGTGCTCGTGGGCGGACCTGCCTTCAACCGGAACGCTTCGCTGTGGGCCAGGGTTGGGGCAGATGGTCACGGAACGGACGCCAGGGTTGCCGTTGCTCTGGCCCAGCGAATCGCGGCAGCGTGAAGGCAAACCCCTCTTTCTCCGTCAGCGAGGTTGGCACCATGACCGGCCTCTCACCGCACACGATCCGGGCCTGGGAACGACGACACGGCGCACTGAGCCCGGCACGCTCGTCGGCCGGCCAGCGCCAGTACACGACCGAGGACGTGGACTTCTTGATTCGTGTCAAGCAGTTGACGCGGGCTCGCGGCCTGTCGCTCAAGCTGGCAGTCATGGAAGCGCGCGGCGTGCTCCCGGCGGCCGAGGCGGTAATGGCCCCACCAGATGAGGAGGTCCAGGCAGACGGCCACTCCGATACCTGGAGGTCGGTTGCGGATCTTCTGCCTTACCTGATGTTGCTGCTCGACCCCCGTGGCCGGATCGTCGACGCCAATATCCCAGTCGCTCGCGCTGTCGGCCGTCTGCGCCGAGAGTTGCAGGGGGTAAGGTTCGTGGACCTGGTCGAGCCCTACGACCGCGCCAAGGCTGCAAAAATCTACAAGGCGCCGATGCAGCAGCGTCGGGCCTGGGAGATCAACCTGAAGACCCGCTCCCTGCGCGGCCTATTCTCCTTCGACTGCTGGCCAATCCGGCAGGAGGAGGGCTTCCTGATGGCCTGCATCGGCCGCGAACTCAAGGGGGAAGGTTCGGAGTTCTGGCCGGAAAACTAGCGCCTCGCCACGGTTCAGTCGCCGGTTGCCCTGACATCGGCGCGCTCGATCATCAGGACAATCGTCTTCTCGGGCGCAATCGGGCGGTGTTGAACGCCCATCGGCACGGTGAGCCCCTGCATCGGCCCGAGCTCGACCGAGCGGCCCTCCAGTTCGATGATCAGTTTGCCATTTACGACGTAGAAGAACTCGTCCTGGGTGTCGTGCTTGTGCCAGTGGAACTCGCCTTTGAGGACGCCAAGGCGGACCACGGCATCGTTGACCTGGCATAGCGTCTGGTTGAACCAGGGATCGGTGGTCGCCGCCACGATCGGCTCGAGGTCGATGCGCTGCAGCGGCTTGAAAAGGACCTCGGTGTTGATCGAGTATTTGTGCGCCGGTGCCACTAGCGCTGTGCGGGGACCCGCTCGGTGGCGGCGGCGTCAACGGCGCGGCCCCGCATGGCTCGCAGCATGTTGTCCTTACCCTCCAGCAGGATGCGACGAACGGGGCCCGGCAGCGGCTCGCTACCGTTGAGCTGGCGATCCGTTTCCGCCACCGTCTCCTCGCCGATGAGCACGGTCGGGAACATCATCCGGGTGAAGGCGAGGCCGACCTCGATGTCGCGGCTTTTCCAGATCTCACCGAGCGCAGCAAAGTATTTGCTTCGATAGGGTTCGAGCAGGGCTCGCTGGTCGAAGCGGTGGAATCCGGCCATGATGGAGCGCAGCGTCGCGAGTGGGAGAGAGGTCTGCTCCGTCAGCGCGGCCCAGGCCTCCGCTTTGGCCTCGGCAGTAGGCTGGCCCGCCCGTGCCATGGCCGCCCAGCGCTGGCCCTCGTCGGTGGGATCGCGTTTCAGCTCGCGGTCGATCAGCCCGGCGGGCCCCGCCCCGAGGCTCGCCAGCGCAGTAACGATTGACCAGCGAAGATCGGTATCAACCGCGAGTCCCTGGAAGACCTTGACGCCATCCAGTACGCCTGTCAGAACCGAAAGGTGTTCTTCAGAGCGTGCCGCGCCGATGAAGCAGTGGGCCCAGGCGAGCTGGAAGTCACTACCGGCTGCCGCCCCGTCGAGCGCCTTGAGGGCGTACTCGGCCAGCGTCTGGCGAGCCTCTTTGACATTCGCGGGGTCGCCATAAACGGTGATGGCGGACGACGACTGACCCATCAGATCCTGGACAACGCCTACGTCCGTCTCGCCGTGGATGTTGTTCAGGATCAGGCGCAGGTAACGCCGCGCGGGCAGTTCGGCATCCCGCAGCATGTCCCAGAGCGCAGCCCAGCAGAGCGCTCGCGCGAGCGGGTCGGAAAGGCCGGCGAGGGAGTCCGTCGCGGTCGCCAGCGAGCGCTCATCGAGCCGGATCTTGGCGTAAGTCAGATCCAGGTCGTTGACGAGCAGCAGGTCGGCCTGCTTCTCACCCGCGAGATCCTTGACCGGAGTGCTCTCGCCGGTGACATCGAATTCGACCCGGCGGCGGAGCTGGAGACCGTCGCCGACCCTGTCGTACAGACCGACAGCGAGCCGGTGGGGACGAATCGTGGGGTGGTCGGCCGGTGCGGTCTGCTCGATGATCACCGAGCCGATCGCTTCGCCCCGCGGCGTGATCAGGGGACGCAATGTGTTGAGGCCGGCGGTCTCGAGCCAGTCCTCCGACCAGGCGCCCAGGTTCCGCCCAGACCCGGCCTCGATGTCGCTGAGGAAGTCTGCCAGCGTGGCATTGGAGTACTGGCGTTCCTTGATGTACCGCTGGACCCCTTTGAGGAAGGTGTCCTGGCCGACATAGGCGACCAGCTGGCGCAGCACGCAGGCACCCTTGTTGTACGTGATGGCGTCGAAGTTGAGGTAGACGGACTCGATGTCGGGAACATTGGCCGCGATGGGGTGCGTGGTGGGCAGCTGGTCCTGGCGTCGTGCTCCAGTCTTGTACTGGTTGGCGAAGGTCACCCAGCCATTCTTGAATCGCGTTGCCGAGACTTGCGCCAGCACCGACATGAAGGTTGCGAAACTCTCGTTGAGCCAGAGGTCGTCCCACCAGCGCATCGTGACGATGTCTCCAAACCACATATGGGCCATCTCATGGAGGATGGCGTTGGCACGGTCCTCGCGGGCAGCGTCCGTAACCTTCGACCGGTACAGCATCGCTTCGTTGAACGTCACGCAGCCGATGTTCTCCATGGCGCCGGCACTGAACTCCGGGACGAAGAGCTGATCGTACTTGTGGAACGGGTAGGGGTACTGGTAGGCATCCGCATAGAAGTCGAGGCCCTGCTTGGTCACCGTGAAGATCTCCTCGGGGTCGAGATATTGGGCCAGTGACTGCCGGCAGAAGATTCCCAGGTCGACGTCGCCGTGGCGGTCCCGTACGCCGTGGTAGGGTCCGGCCACGATCGCGGTCAGGTAGGTACTCATCTTCGGCGTGGTACCGAAGGTCCAGCGCTTGACGTTGTCGCGGCCGATCACCGGTTGCGCCTGGCCCGCATTGTTGGAGACGACCACCCAGTCCGCCGGTGCGAAAACCGTGAAGGCAAACGTTGCTTTCAGGTCGGGCTGGTCGAAGCAGGGGAACATGCGATGGGCATCGAAGGTCTCGAACTGCGTGTGCAGGTAGACCTTCTGATCGACCGGGTCGGTGAAGCGGCAGAGGCCGGCTCCGGCGTTCTGATAGCCGCAGCTGCCAAGCACGTGAAGCTCATTCGCCTCTTTCAGGTTGCCAAGCGAGATGCGGGCCCCGTTGAAGGCCTCCTTGGGAACTTCCTCGCCGTTGAGCTCGCAGCTTTCGAGCGCGGGAGCGAGGAAATCGATGAAGGTAGTCGCGCCCGGCTGGTCGCAGAGGAAGTTGATGGTGGCGTCGCAGGTGAAGCTTTCGGCGCCGCCGGTGAGGTCGAGAGCGATCTCGTAAAGCGGGCTTCGAATCAGCTCGGCGCGGCTGCGCGCCTCATCACGGGTGAGGTTATTGGCGGGATGCATCCTTAGTAATGTAACGGGTGACATGCCGCAGCCCGTAACCGGCGCCAGGAAGGCGGGCCGCGCAATCAGTGGTGGCGCCAGCCTGCACTACGAGGTGGCCGGATCGGGACCGCCCGTGGTCTTGATTCATTCGGGCATCACCGACAGCCGAAGTTGGGATCAGCAAATGGAGGCTTTTGCGCGCCAGTACAGGGTGGTCCGGTACGACATGCGTGGTTTCGGTCAATCGGATATTTCTCACGGGGCATACTCAGCCCGCGCAGATCTCGAGGCCGTCATGGATGAGGTGGGGATGCCGCGAGCCGCCCTGGTCGCGGTATCGATCGGAAGCGCTCTAGCTGTCGATTTCGTCCTAGAGCACCCGGAGCGGGTTACAGCGCTCGTGTTGGTCGGGCCTGGTATCGGTGGCAGGGTTCGTTCGGCCGAATTCGCAGCACTGATGGCTGACGTCGACCGAACAGTGGACGAACAGGGTCTTGATGCCGGCATCGAGCGCGAGTTGGAGATCTGGCTTTACGGGAGGGGGCGCTCCGCTTCCCAACTAGATCCGGCGGTTCGTGCGGCAGTATTCGACATGGATCGTTTCAACAGCGCGCGAATTCCCGACGACATGAAAGCGCTGCCAGCCGCGCCGCCCGCTATAGGACGCCTGGGAGAGATCAGGACACCGACGTTGATCATTGTCGGCGATCTGGATGTTGCCGACGTCTTCGACGCGGCCGACCGGTTGGAAGCAGGGATCGAGGGAGCTCGGCGGGTCACGATGACAGGTACAGCTCACGTGCCTAACATGGAGCAGCCTGAAAGGTTCAACCAGATCGTGCTGGACTTTCTCGGCGGCGCTATAAGCGCGACAGGCCGCTCCTGACCGGTAAGGCGAAGAGGCCGAGCCTTCCGGCGCCGCTCTACGCACTGGGAGCGATCGCCTCCGTTCAGGTAGGCGCCACCTTCGCCAGGCAGCTTTTCTCTTCCATCGGACCGAGCGGTGCCGTGTTCCTCCGAGTCGCGCTGGGCGCGTTCATACTGCTGGCGATCGGGAGGGCGGGACGCCCGCGGCTGACGGCGACGCAATGGCGATCTGTACTGGTCTTCGGGCTGGTCATCGCCGCGATGAACCTCTGCTTTTACGAAGCGATTGCAAGGATCCCCCTCGGGGTCGCGGTCACCATCGAATTTCTCGGTCCGCTCGGCGTCGCGATCGCGGGCTCGCGCAAGCCGCTCGACTTCGCCTGGGCCGGGCTGGCCGCGGCTGGCGTGGCCATCCTCTCTCTGAAGGGGGGCGGGTCTGTCTCTCCCGTCGGGCTGGCCTTCGCCCTGGCCGCGGCGGTCGGATGGGCCAGCTACATCCTGCTGAGCCAACGAGTCGGGCGGATCGTACCCGGACCGAACGGGCTTGCCTATGCGCTGACTATCGCCGGCATCGCCCTGTTGCCATTTGGAGTTGCGAGTGCGGGCATGCGCCTGCTCCAGCCGCATAGCCTGCTGGCCGGGGCGCTGGTTGCCGTCCTCTCTACCGCCATACCGTTCTCGCTCGAGTTTGCCGCCCTGCGCCGGTTATCGAGCCAGGTTTTCGGCGTGCTGATGAGCCTCGAACCGGCGATGGGCGCCGCGGCTGGTTTCGTCTTCCTTGGTCAACGGCTGTCGCCGCTGGACCTGGTTGCGATCGTGCTGGTCACGGTCGCCAGCGCCGGTGCGACGCTGACCGCAGCGCGGCGGCCGACACCCCCACAAAGGGGACAGGAGCACCCGCGCGAAGGGGAAGGAGTTTCGGTTAGCTGATGGTAACGGCGGCGTCGACGGTGCAGCCGTTCTGCCCGAGCTGGATCGTTCCGCTCACCGGGCAATAGCGGCTGTGAGCAAGGTTAACTGCCTTCGCGACCAGGGCAGGATCGAAGGGACCGTCGCCTGAGACATCAAAAGCGAGGTGGATTTCAGTAAACGCCTTCGGCCAGTGATCCTGCCGCTTTCCCTGGGCGCGAATCTTGAGGCCGCGCACCGGCTGGCGCATTTTCTGCAGCAGGGCGAGGGCGCTTATCCCGGAGCAGGTGGCTAAGGCCCCGAGCAGGAGTTCGGCGGGGTCCATGCCACGGTCATCGCCAAGCGGGGCCGGCTCGTCGACTGTGACCCGCTCGCCCCGTGGGCCCTTGACCTCGAAGCGGACGTTCTCTCCCGACCACGAAGCCGTCACGATCGCGCTCTCGCTCATGGGACCACGATAGCGTGGCCCGGCTCTACTTCAGCAAAACTCGGTCGAGCCTGAGCGTTGCGATCCACAGGCCCAGCACGCCGAGTGCGAGAAGGTAGCCGATGTCGACCAGCATTGCCTGTCCGAGCGAACCCGTAGTCAGGCTGCGGAGCAAATTAACGCCGTGGTACAGCGGCGTCAGCTCTACGACCAGCCGCAGGAAACCTGGATAGACCTCCAGGGGATAGAAGGTCGCGGAAAAGAGGAATAGCGGGATCAGGACGATCAGGATGAGCTCGATGTCCTGCCAGGTGCGCAGGAAGGTGGTGAGCGCGGCACCAGCGGCGCCGAACGCGAAGCTCATCAGCATTGCTGCCGGAAGGGCAACGATGGTCCAGGGCGAAGGAGCAAGGCCAAGGCCGAACATGACCGCGATGAAGCCGATGGCGTACAGGGTTCCGCGAACCAGTGCCCAGGCGATCTCTCCAGCGGCGACATCCAGGACCCCAAGCGGTGTGGAGAGGATCGCGTCGTAAAGCTTGACGTAACGGAGCTTGAAAAAGAAGTTGAAGGAGGTTTCGTAGACCGCGCCGTTCATGGCGGCCGATGCCATCAACGCTGGGGCAACGAAGACAGCGTAGCGAACAGAGTGGCCGTTCAGAGTTACCGTCGAGCCGATCAGGGCGCCCACACCGAGACCGATCCCGAGCAGGTAAAAGAGGGGCTCGGCGAAGCCGGAAACGATGATGAGCCAGCTGCGGCGGTAGAGGATGGCGTTGCGCTCCACCAGTGACCCGGCTCGCCGGAGCGACGGCAGCGTGCCTGGCCGGAGGTTGCCCCCGATCACGGGGCTAACCGGCGGGACAGCGTGACTCGCGCCAGCCCGATTCCGACCACCGTGTAGAGGAGGAGAACGGCAAGGTGCACCAGTGCGGGTTGCATTGAAATGGTGCCCAGCGTCAGGCCGCGGCTCAGCGCGACGCCGTGCGTCAGAGGCGTCAACCACGCAATCGCCTGGGCGGCCACCGGGAGCCGGTCGATAGGGAAGAAGGTGCCGGCGAAGATTGAGAGCGGGGCGATCACGAAGCGACCGATCACCGGGAAGCCGGCGTCGGTCTGCTGGCTGGCGGTGAAAGCGAAGATGGGAGCGGCGAAGGCGAGCCCGTTCAAGACGGCAACCGGGATGGCCAGCACAGCGCCCGGGGCCAGCAAGGTGCGAAAGAGAAACATCGCGACAAAGTAGAAGGTGGCGACCATCAGCAGGCGGAACGCCAGCCAGACAAGCTCTCCGGTGAGGACATCCTGGACCTCGAGCGGCGTGGCGAGCATGGCATCGTAAGTGCGAGCCCACCGTATGCGTGACAGCAGTCGATACGTGGTCTCGGAGAAGGCGGTCTGCATCGTGGCTGTTGCAAGTAGTCCGGGCGCGAGGAATTCGAGGTACGAGAAACCGCCAATCCCATGGGGTGTGCCGCGGTTGACGAGTGTGCCCAGACCGACCCCCATGGCGGCTAGGAACATGACGGGTGCAGCGAAGGACACGAAGACTGAGCCGCGCCAGGTCCTGCGGTAGACGAGCGCGTTGTGCTCGAGGACGTGGAGCGCTCCTGTCCATGCTTGCCGGCTCACTCGATCAGGCTCCTGCCCGTAAGTCGCAGAAAGACGTCCTCCAGGGAGCTGCGGCGGACCAGCGTACTCTCGGGCCGGACTCCGCGGACGTGCAGAGCGTCCGCTGCCGCATCGCCGTCGTTAGTGTAGACAAGCACTCGATCCGGCAGAACCTCAACGCGGTCGGCCACGCCCGCCAGCGTCCCGTCGAAGCTGGGCGTTGCGTCGACCGCAAAGCGGAGCTCCAGGACTTCCTTCGTGGAATAGCGATCGATCAGCTCGCGGGGAGAGCCGGAGGCGACAATGCGCGCCTTATCCATAACAACCAGCCGGTCGCAGAGTTGCTCGGCCTCGTCCATGTAATGAGTCGTGAGCACGAGCGTCACGCCGCGCTGCTTGAGGCGGTAGAGGCGGTCCCACACCAGGTGGCGCGCCTGCGGGTCGAGGCCCGTGGTTGGCTCGTCTAAGAGCAGCAGTTCGGGCTCATTGATCAACGCTCGCGCGATCGTGAGGCGGCGTTTCATTCCACCGGAAAGAGGTTCAACCTGGTCATTTGCGCGATCCTGGAGCTGGACGAACTCGAGCAGCTCCTTTGCACGCGTACGTGCGACCGAGCGCGGGATACCGAAGTAGCGTGCGTACGTTTCCAGGTTCTCGCCTACCCGGAGCTCGGCATCGAGTGTGTCCGCCTGCGGCACAACGCCCAGCCGGGCACGGATGCGCGGCCCGTCGGTGAGCGGATCCATGCCCAGCACTCGGAGGGTGCCGCCGGAAACCGGTGAGACGCAGCCGATCATGCGCATGGTTGAAGTCTTTCCGGCACCGTTGGGTCCAAGAAAGCCAAAGGCTTCCCCTTTCGCGACGTCGAAGTCAATGCCATCGACCGCTACGAAGTCGTCGAAGCGCTTGATCAAGCTGCGGGCGTGGATTAGCGCGATGTCGGAGCTCGGCATGGATGTAGGGGAACATACTATTGCCCCCTCCCAACCCTCCCCACAAAAGGGGGAGGGAGCGGTCTTCTAAATCGCGGTGGGTACTGCGACCCCCTCCGCAACCCTCCCCATAAAGGGCAGGGAGAGAGTCCTGGATTCGTGGTCGATGAGGAAGCGCTTGCGCTCGAGTCCGCCGGCGAAACCCGTCAGCGACCCGTCGGCGCCGATGACGCGATGACAGGGGACGATGATGCAGACCGGGTTGGCGCGGTTTGCCGCTCCCAGCGCGCGAGCCGCCGTCGGTATTCCGAGCCGGCGCGCCTGCTGGCCATAGCTGACGGTGGTGCCGTAGGGGATGGCGCAGAGTTCGCGCCAGGCGGCGAGCTGGAAACGGGTGCCCTGAATATCGAGCGGAACATCGAAGGTGTCTCGGACGCCCTCGAAGTATTCGTCCAGCTGTCGTATGGCGCTGAGCAGCCAAGGATGGCCCTCGTCACGGCGCGCCTTCCCGGTCAGCCGGACCCGATCCGAGTCGTGCGGCCAGATGACGGCGCGAAGGCCGCGGTCGGACGCTACCAGGGTCAGTTCCCCGACTGGCGTTTCATGCCGCGTGCTGTGCAGGGTGGTGTTTTTGGTGACGTTCATCATGCTGCTCCTTTGATGTTGGGTCTTGCGAGCGTCGCCCACAGGTGATGGGTCGCGTAAGTTCGCCATGGACTCCAGGCTGCGGCGCGTTCGGCGATCATCCTCGGGTCCGAGCCGAGGCCCAGTTGGGTGGCCGCTTTGCGAATGCCGAGGTCGGTCTCGAGAAAGGTATCCGGATCGCCGAGCGCGCGCATCATGATGTAGCCCGCCGTCCATCGACCGATGCCTGGCAACTCGGTCAGGCGATCGAAGACTTCCGCCCGGTCGGCGCCTGGATCGAGTTGGACTCTTCCTGAGCTGATCGCACCTGCAAGGTGCTTCAACGTAGCGCGGCGGCTGGCGGGCACTCCAAGTTTCGTCAGGTCGGCGTCGGCGATCGCATCAGCGGTGGGGAAGAGGTGGGTCAGCCGTGGG
>DASWQQ010000250.1:0-4535 GCA_036403615.1 Candidatus Dormiibacterota bacterium
GGGGTGATGACATCGGTCCGCTGCTGGATGGCGGTTGCTACCGGGGCGCAGCCCTCGGCCTGGGCGGCATGGATCCGCGTCGGGGCGCGATCGATCAAGCCGACCTCGACCAGCTCGTGCAGCGCTTTGGCTGTTTTTGCCAGCAATGATCCAGCCGCGACCGGAACCACGATGTGGTCGGGGGCGCGCCAACCGAGCTGCTCCACGACCTCGAACGTCAGGGTCTTGCTGCCCTCCGAATAGAAGGGCCGCAGGTTGACGTTGACGATGCCCCACCCGTGCTGATCGGCCAGTTCCACGCAGAGCCGGTTCACCTCGTCATAGGTGCCGTCCACCTCGACCACGGTGGCGCCGAAGGCGCGCGCCGCGCTGACCTTGGTCGGTTCGAGTCCCGCCGGGATGAAGACCAGCGAGCGCAGTCCGGCACGGGCCGCATAGGCAGCCACCGAACCCGCCAGGTTGCCGGTGGAGGAGCAGGCCAGGGTGTCGAACCCATAGGAGAGTGCGAAATTGGTTGCGACGGCGACATTGCGGTCCTTGAAAGAACCGGTCGGATTCAGCGTGTCGTTCTTGATGTAGAGCTGATCCAGGCCGAGCCGCTGTCCGAGGTTTCGAGCACGGACCAGGGGTGTGAACCCGGTTCCCAGGTCGATCGGCTCGCCAGCGGGCGCCGGCAACAGGTCGCGGTAGCGCCAGATGGTGGGCGGCCCGCTCAGGATTGAGCGGTGGCTGATCTGGCCCGCCGCGAAAGCAAGGTCGTAGGCGACCTCCAGCGGGCCAAAGCACTCTTCACAGACATAGGCGGGCTGGAACTCCCGCACCCGGCCGCATTCGCGGCACCGCAGCGTTCTGGCGACTTCCTTCATCTATTTCACCTCGGACAACAAAAAAGCCCCTGCTGAGGGGCCGATAGTCCTTGATGACATCATCTTTCCGGCACTTCGCCGGACGAACTTTCCACCTTCCCCTTGCGGGAGGTTGGCAGGCTTCACAGGGTCGGCCCCTCAGCCACTCTTGATAACTGGTCGATATGAACTTGTTAATACAGCCTAGCATTTTCACGGAGATCGCGGGCCGATGGAACTTTTCTGGTACCCCGACCGTCTCGTGAAGGTGAAGCGCATCCTGCTATTCGTCGCCCTGCTCCTGACCGCCTGTGGGAGCGGCCCAACCGCGAGCCACGGCGGGCCGGTTCAGGACCAGGTAAGTCTGATCGATGGGCTCCGGAAAAATGTGACGGTAGACATCTCCGGCGCCATCCAGCAGCCCTTTCTCCACCCGGATTCGGGGACCACGATTCGGTTGAGCGGCGGGCCGCTGACCGCCCCGGCCGACGTACAACTCTTCGAATACGGGTCGGCGAAGGCTGCAACCGCGGACGCCCATCAGGTCCGAAGCGATGGAAGCGGAACGGCCACCACTCAAATCAGCTGGGTCGCCCCACCCCATTTCTTTCTCAAGGGCCGCGTCCTGGCCATCTACGTGGGCAATGACCCCGCCGTCCTAAAGCTTCTGGGCAGCAGCCTCGGGTCGCAGTTCGCCGGCAGGTAGCCGAAGGGACCTCCGGCTCACGACCGAAGGTCCCCTCGCCAGTACCCGGTACGGTGCTCAGGCGACCAGGCATGCGAGCAGCGGCTGCTTGGCACCCAACGTGGTCGACAAATCACCACCACTGCAGCGGTCCGCCGGCGCCAGCGGAGTGGCGGGCACCGTAATCGGCGCCACCACTTTCGACGGGACTCTATTCGCCGCGGCGACACCATCGCCGACCGCCAGTACTGCCGAGATGGCCAGTCCGGCGGACACTGAAATCATTGCGAAGCTGCGATTGATCCTGGTCGTCATTGTTTCTCCTCCGGCCTTCTCGGCCGTGCTTTCGTTAGTCATGCCCGTGCTTGCCGCCATGGCGCTCGGCCTCCACTTCTGATTCGCTCTCGGCTTCGGCCGTCGGTTGGATGCTGGTTGCAACCGCTGCCGGTGCCTGGCTCTGCGTTTGGGTCGGCGCGCCGGCGGCGGTTGCGCCGCCGACAACGATCGTTCCGCGCATCGACGAATGGATGTTGCAGTGATAGGCGAACGTCCCGGGCTTTGCGAAGGTGAAGCTGAACGACTGTCCCCCGTTCACCACCCCGGAGTCGAAGGCCCCGCTATCCGCGCTGAAGGTATGAGCGTCGCCATCGTCATTGCGGAAGGTCACGACCGTTCCGCTGGGTACGCTCAGCGACCCCGGTTGAAAGCTGAAGTTTGCGGCCCGCACCAGTTGCGGTCCGGGAGCGGCCGCGTTCGGCTGGCCGGTCGTCGACGGTTGCTGGGCTGACGCGTTCGCGCAGGCGGCGAGCAGACCACCTGCGACCATGATGGTCATCCATCGCGTAAGCGATCGATAACCGTTGGATGTGTTCATCGTTTGACCTCCTTGCTGGGCGGCTGATTAGTGCCTGTCGATAGTTGCCCAGAAGGGTTCCGGGTGAGCCCCGGACGATGGTCGTAGGACTTACTGGTTGGCCGTGCCCCCGAGATTCGGCAGCAGCTTCAGGACCTGCTTGATCGGCACAGCGAAGCCGACGCCGACGTTTCCATTGATCGGTCCGGAGATCGACTCATTGATGCCGATCACCTGGCCCAGGGTGTTGAGGAGCGGGCCGCCCGAGTTGCCCGGGTTGATCGGCGCATCAGTCTGGATCAGATCGTGCGCCGATATGCCGGCACCGGGATTGTTTCGGTGAAGCCCGGAGACGATCCCTTCGGTCAGCGTGCCGGGTAGGTCGAAGGGGGAGCCGATTGCCGCCACGCTGTCGCCGACGAGGACCGTGTCCGAGTTACCGAGGGGGATCGGGTGCAACTTCGAAGCGGCAACTGAAACTTTGATCACCGCCAGGTCGTCGGTCGTGTCGTTCGTCACAACGGTGGCGGGGACATTGGTCCCGTCCGTAAAGGTCACCGTGATCTGCTGCGCGTTCGCGATCACGTGTGAGTTGGTCACGATGTCGCCGTTGCCGTCGACCACGACGCCGGAACCGATGCCCTGCCCGGGCCGCCCGAAACGACGCTGCTCGGTTGAGATGGTGACGACACCCGGACCGTCCTGTTTGTAGATGCTGGTCAGCGGCATCGCCGTCTGCGAGGGTCCCGGCTGACTCGAAGCCGCCACCGTTCCAGTCGCGCTGGCCGACCTGGCCCCGCTGTTTTTAGCGAACGTGACGATCGCGGCGGTTACCGCGGCCGTCGCGATACCGGCGGCCAGGATCAGGAGGACCAGGGCCGCGACCGGAACCGTGCTGGTCGATCCCCTCGAGGGCGGCGGGGGAACAGGCGGAGCCGCCTGCGGGGGGACATATCCGACCGGCCGCGGGGCCTCGAGTTGGGGTTCTTCGTCGATCATCAGCTGGCACCATCTTGAGGCTTGCGCATGAGAGAACTCTAAGCAGTAAGACCAGAATCGCTAAGACTTGGCAGCCGCCGGCCTCGGGCAGGGAGTCACCCAGGCAGCCGTTACTTCTTCGTCATGCGCCTTCCCGCGCTCAACTTCCGTCCCGGGCTACCGCTTTACGTCGCCATCTTCGGCGGCCTCCAGGTGGCGGTCCTCTGGCTGGTCCGGGATCGATTCGGCGCCCTGATACCGCTGCTCGGCGCGGCTCTCCTGGCACTGATACCGGCCCTGCTGCGCCTGGCCGGCCGCTGGCGCTGGAAGGCCGCCGCACTTGGAATCTTGATCGCGGTGACAACCATCGGGCCGGTGCTGGTAAGCATGCAGACCCGTGCCGAGATTGGCATCACGCTGGAGCAGGACGGCCTGGTCCAGACCGAGGCGGCCATCACCCGCCTGGCCCACGGCGAGGCGATTTATGGCGTCGACTGGTCCAACACCGACCTGGCACTCTATCCGCCGACGCCGGAGGGCCCCAATCCGGCGCTCAAACACTTCGCCTACCTTCCGCTGCAGGTGATCGTCGGCCTGCCAGTGCGCGCGATAGCCCAGGCGGCCGGGCTCGGCTTCGACTACCGCGCCGTTCTGCTCCTCTTCCTTCTCGTGGCGCTGGCTGCGATCGTCGATCTACCCGTCAGCCCCGCGTCCCGCCTGATGGTGGCGACCGGCCTTTTCCTCGACCCCTTGATCGCTCGCTTTCTCTGGGCCGGCCATAACGACGTCTGCTGGCTGGCCATGCTGTTATGTGGGCTGGCCCTCCTCTATCGCGGGCGGCCGGTTCCGGCAAGCCTCTCGTTCGGGCTTGCCATCGCCTTCAAGCCCTTCGCGGTGCTGACGATTCCCTTCCTGGCACTGGCTCTTTGGCTCCATTGGGAGAAGCGTCCGCTGGAACATCGCCGCCAGGCTGCCCTCTGCGCCGTCGCGCTGCTCGCACCTGCGCTGTTGACGATCACACCTTTCCTTGTAGCCAACCCGCGCGGTTTCATCGACGACACCATTCTCTATACCAGCGGCGGTCTCCACGACGCCTATTTCATAACCGGCTACGGCTTCAGCGTCATCCTGCTCGGCTTCGGTGTGATTCGACATCGAACCGACTATTTCCCCT
>DASWQQ010000251.1:0-8885 GCA_036403615.1 Candidatus Dormiibacterota bacterium
AGCGAAGGTAAACAAAGCGCATCTCGGCCGCCTCGCGATCGGTGTTGACGAGGAGCATGACGCGGATGCAGTGCGGAATGCTGCGCTCGTTGGAGCTGGGCACCTGCATCTCGTGAGCGCAAAGGAGCGGTACGTGGGTCCATCCGAGACGCCGCGCCGCCGTCGCCGGGAATTCGGCAGTCAGATCGGTCGTCGTCGTGAACCAGGCTCCCGCGATCTGCTGCGGATCCAGCCGGTTCTCGGCGGCGATCTGTGTCAGGAGATCAGTCGTCGCTTCCAGAATCGCCTCGGCCGAATCGTCTTCAGTTGTGGTCGCCCCGCGAATACCCCGCACCGCCATGCCTACCTCCTGGGCGCGCCAATGCTGTTCGAAAATGAAGGAGGCCGGTAATCGGTTGGCGCGGGAGGAGCGGCGCTAGCTCGCCCCGAGCCGGATCCGATCCGGCCCGAGGTACGCGTAGGAGTACCCGAGCGTGATGCGCGCCGTCATGGTGCCAGCCATCGTACACCGCCCTGCCGACCGGCGCAAGAGTAACCGGAGAGCGTAATCACCTGCGACGAAATTTTCGGTTCTGGGAGTTGGAAAAACATGCCACTGAATCGCCTTCTCATCGGTGCGGCCGCCAGCCTTGCACTAACCATCGGCCTATCGGCGTGCGGCGGGGCCACGAGCACCCAGGGCGCCGGGACCAGTTCCAGCGCCTCCTCTGCTCTGATCCATACAGCCTCGATGAAAGTTGGCTCAACCACGGAGACGGTATTGAAGAACCAGAAGGGCCTGACCCTTTATTACTTCACGCCGGATACGGCCACCACGAGCGCCTGCACGGGTGGCTGCGCCGCCGCCTGGCCGCCTCTCACCGCGACCGGGACACCCACAAGCGAGCCGGCGCTGTCCGGGACGCTGACGCTGATGAGCGGAACCAGCCAGGTCGTCTACAACGGTCATCCGCTCTACACGTACTCCAAGGATGGCGATTCAGGTGATGCTTACGGGCAGGGTATCGGCGGCAAGTGGTTCGTAGCTACGCCCGGCCTGACGGCGGCTGGATCTACGCCGAAGCCAAGCAGCGTCCCCGCTTACTGACGGGCCAGGTAGCTACTTGGCCGCCGCTGCCAGGGGGGCGGCGGTAGGCGCCGGCAGGGCGTCCGGACTGGGCAGGAGCTGCATGGGATCGACCGGGCTGTTCTCGATACGAACCTCGAAGTGAGTGTGCGGGCCCGTCGAGTTGCCGGTTGAGCCGACGAGACCGATGAGCTGGCCCCGCTTGACGACGCTGCCCTCCTTGACGCCGATAAGCAGGAGGTGACCATAGAGCGTCTTGAGACCGGTGTCGTGCTGCAGGATCACGTAGTTGCCGTAGCCGATCAGGCTTCCTGCGCCGTCCGTCATCGGGCGGGCAAGCACCACGACGCCGTCGGCAGCCGCGAATACGGGGGTACCGAGTGGCACGGCGAGGTCGACGCCGGTGTGAAAGTGTGGAAAGCCCGCGTAAGCTGCCTCGAAGGCGTAGGGGGTCGGGCCGAACCCCTGGCTGATCACGGCATGGGGGATCGGCATCAGCAGCTTGCCGGTGGCGTTTAGCACCGGGTCGGTCGCGATCAGCTGGGCCGTCTTTACGAAGTTCTGCTGCGCCCACACCGCCTGCTCGATCTGCCGAACGATGCTGTCAGTTTTCATCCGGATGAGCTTGGCGCGCTGCTCAGCGGCCGCCGGCGTGTCAGATTGAGACGCGTCGAGGGCACTGAGGGCCTCGTCGATGGTCGCCTGGAGCTGTGTCTGAAGGGACTGTTCCGCCGCGATCTGCTGCGCCAGGGTGGCGCGAGCCAGCTCCAGTGACCTGGCGATATCGCCCTGCCGGGCGCGGGTCCGTTTCAAATTCGCCTCGGCGTGCGCCAGGGCGACGTCGTCCGCCTGGACCGCCGAAACCAGCCCTCGCTCACGGTCGACAACAACGTCGCTGTAGCCAACCGACTCCAAAAAGCCGCCGAAGCCGCCGGCCCGCAGAATACTGACGAAGAAGTTGTTCTGATGCTTGTAGAGCTGCCGGACGACGGTCGTCAGTTGCGCGCGGTCACTCTTGAGCCGGCTACTGACCGCCTGATGCTGGCGGGTGACCTCCGCGATCCTGGAGTCCAGCTGAGTCAGCTGGCGCTGGTTGTCCAGGATTTGCTGACCGATCCCCACCAGCCCAGCCTGGGAGTCGATGAGCGCTTTCTCCAGCATCAGCGCATGCGCTTCCGAGGCCGTAAGGTCACCGATCAATTGCGCCTGGGCCTGCCTGTTCTGCAGCGCCTGGCTCTTTGCTGAGGGCGAGGCCGATGGGCTCGGTGTGACCAGGGGGGTTGGCACCGCCGACGTGGACGGAGAGGCTGCCGGGGTGGCGGGGGGGCTCGGTGCGGGCGAGCTGCTGGGAACGGCTGCCGGCGACGCGTCCGGCGTCACCGTGGTGTCGGCAAATGCGAACGTAGGTACGAGCCCAGAGCCGGCCGCGCCAAAGAAAGCGAGCCCAGCAATAATCACTATCCGGCGCCTTTGCGCCGGTGCCATCACAGAAAGTCGAATCTTTACAGCCCTTCCTAACTGTTTACCGCTAGCCGCCGAAGACCCTGGTCGCTCTGTCCAAATGCTACTGAATCGGGCCTAGAGTCCCCCTCACGTATTCAGCAGCCGGGCGCCGGCTTCCCAGGCGCCAGGTGTCAAGTCTGACCTAATCGCTGGGATTTGTCACGCACCTGGGACTTCCACCTTTTCCACCGCCCAAAAGGGCAAGAAACGGGTCCCGCTCCTGTGCTACCATGCACCGGAAAACCAACTCGGGCCATCAAGGGGGAAGTGCTCTGGCACAGAGCCGGTTTTTAACACATACGCTCGTGCTCCTGGCGGCGGCACTAATTCCAATATTGACCGCGTTCGATCGCCTCCACACCGGAGCGGTGTACGGCGCGAATCCGAGCCTGCCGGTCACATCAGTCAAGGCGACCCATGTCGACGAGGTGGTGTTGAGTTCGGGCGGCTACATCATGAAGGTGAGCGCCTCGACGGCCGATACCACCATCCGTCGCGACGTCACCTATTACACGATGAAGCCAGGCGACACGGTCCAAAACGTCGCCGGCCGCTTCGGCCTGACCGTTGACACCCTTCGTTGGGCGAACAACATCCTCGACCCGACCGGCGTCACCCAGGGCCACCGCATCGTCATCCCTCCGGTGAACGGGATCCTGGTCAAGGCCGGCGCCGACACCCAGCTGAAGGCCCTGGCGACCCAGTACCACGTCAATGTGCAAGACATCATCGACTTCAACCTGATACGGGATCCCGATCACCTCAAGGCGGGAACCATGCTGATGCTGCCTGACGGAATCGGACCCCCGCTTGACGCCCCAACTGTTGGCAAGAAAACGGTCAAAACTGTCACCTGGAACCGCTTCGGAAAACCCGTCACCACCTTCAGCGTCACTTACTCCAGTTCCACAGCGCCCACCTACACCAGCAGCGGCCCGGTCGCCGGTTCCGGCGGCAAATTCCCCTACGGCTACTGCACCTGGTGGGTCGCCCACAAGCGCTTCGTGCCCTGGAACGGTGACGCATGGCAATGGTGGTTCAACGCCCAGCAGTTTGGCTTTGCCGAGGGCCAGTATCCACAGGTCGGCGCCGTCATGGTTACTGGCATAAGCTGGTCTTCCCCGGTCGGTCACGTCGCCTACGTCGAGTCGGTCAACCCCGACGGCTCCTTCACCGTTTCTGAGATGAACTACGGCCGCTGGGGTGTCGTCGACTACCGCACGATCAAGTCGACCGCCGGCCTGGACCTGCTCGGCTTCATCTACTGAGCCATACCGCACCCACCCGGCTGAGGCCCGCTAAGGGAAGATAGGGTCATGCCGGACGCCGAGCAGCTACTGGAGCAGACGCGCGAGCAGGGGCTGAAAGAGCTGGAGGCTTTCCTGCGCATTCCGAGCATCTCCAGCCAGCCGGACCGGGCGGAGGACGTCCGCCGAGCCGCGGGTCACCTGGTCGAGCAGTATCAACAGATCGGGCTGGAAAACGCCGAGGTGCTCGAGACCGAGGGCCACCCCGTGGTTTATGCCGATTGGCTTAGAGCGCCGGGAAAGCCGACCGTGCTGCTCTACGGCCACTACGACGTCCAGCCGGTCGACCCGCTTGATCTGTGGAAATCCCCGCCCTTTGAGCCGCGGCAGCAGGACGGTCTGCTCTTCGGTCGCGGATCCTCGGACGACAAGGGCCAGATCGCGATCCACTGGCAGGCAATCCATGCCCTCCTCTCCACCAGCGGCGAGCTACCCCTCAACTTAAAGGTGATCGCGGAGGGCGAGGAGGAGATCGGTAGTCCGCATTTCGAGGCTTTCGTAGAGGCCAATCGGCATCGGCTCAAAGCCGATTACTGCGTCGTCAGCGACACCGCGATGGCCGCCAAAGGGCTGCCGGCGATTACCTACGCCCTGCGCGGGCTCGTCTATTTCGAGCTACGGGTCGAGTCGAGCAACACCGACCTGCACTCAGGCAGCTTCGGCGGGGTCGCCCCCAACCCGGCGCAGGCCCTCGCCGAAATCCTCACCCGGCTGAAGGACTCGAGTGGCCGGATCCTGGTCCCCGGCTTTTACGACGGCGTCCGCGCCTTGACGGAGGATGAGCGGCGGCAATTCCAGCGGGTTCCATTTGACGAAAACGAGGTCAAGAAGCTGTACCAGTTGGAAGCGCTTCACGGCGAGCCAGGCTTTACACCCACCGAGCGCAGCTGGGCGCGCCCGACTCTCGAGGTCAACGGGATCTGGGGCGGCTACCAGGGACCGGGGACCAAAACCATCATTCCGGCATGGGCCGCCGCCAAGATCAGCTGCCGCCTGGTTCCGGACCAGGAGGCAGGAGCCGTGTCACAGGCTCTCCGCGATTACATCCAGGCAATCCGTCCGAAAACAGTACGAGTCGACCTCAAAGAGCTGAGCGGATTCGGAGATCCCTGGATCACGCCAACCGATCATCCGCTGATCCAGGCGGCGTCTCGGGCTCTAAAACCGGTTTATGGCCAGGAGGCGGCGCTGATTCGCGCCGGCGGCTCGATCGGCGCAGTCGAGGCGATCAGCCGTCACCTCCATACCCCCTGCCTCCTGGTTGGCTTCGTCCTCCCCGATTGCTTCGCCCACGCACCCAACGAACGGCTCGACCTCGATAGCTTTTACCTCGGCCGGCGGGCAGCCGTTCACCTCTGGCAGGAGATTGCCCGCATCGGAGTACCGGCCGCCCTCAACGAGGCCTGACGAAGCTGGCGCGAACTCGCTCGACTTCCTGGCGCGCGTCGCAACCGACGACGTGATCGTTGATCATGCCGACGGCCTGCATGAAGGAGTGAACGGTTGTCGGTCCGACGAAGGCCCAGCCCCGTTTTTTCAGATCCGTGCTCATGGCCATGGCTTCCGGCCCGAAGGTGAGGCCGGTGCCTGAATGCCGCGGCTCGAAGGACCAGGCGTAGGCGGCGAGACTGCGATCCTCCCTGGCCAGGTCAAGGCATCGCCGGGCGTTGTTGATCGTCGCCAGGATCTTGGCTCGATTGCGGACGATCCCCGCGTCCTGCATTAGGGTCTCGATCCTGCGGGCGTTGAAGCCTGCCACCGCCTCGATCTCGAAGCCGGCAAAAGCTTTGCGGAAGTTGTCGCGCTTGCGCAGGATGGTGAGCCAGCTCAAGCCGGACTGAAAACCCTCCAGGCAGATCTTTTCGAACAGACGCCGGTCATCCTTGACCGGTCTCCCCCACTCCCGGTCGTGATACCGGCGGTAGAGCGGATCGGCCGCGCCCCACCAGCATCGCGCCAGCCCATCGTCGCCACGGACGATGCCTTCCGGCGGCCCGGGCAAGCTCAGGCCTTCAGGGCACGGTCGAAGAAAGCGATCGAGCGGCTCATGGCCGTATTGAAGTTGCTCGAGATGTTGTGGTTGTCACCGGGATAGGTAAAGAGCTCGACCGGTTTCCCCACGGCGGTCAGTTCCTGGCGGAGCGTCTGCGAGAAGGCGACTGGAACGTCCTCGTCGGTGGTGCTGTGGTGCAGCTGCACCGGGGCGGTGACGTCGTTAAGGAAGGTGTTGGGCGAGATCGAATCCCAGAAGGCCGGGTTCTGATCCGGGGTACCGAAGCGGCTGAGGAAGTCCTGGCGCCAGCTGCGATTGAGCGCCGGCGGCGAGCTGTCGGCCGGTGGCGGATGCCAGTTGAGCAGATCGCGGTATGGCGCCACCACTCCGCCCCAGATGGCCGCGACCCGTATGTCGTGACTTACCACCAGCGATCGGAGCGTGATATGGCCGCCCATCGAGTGCCCCCAGAAACCGATCCGGTTGGCATCGGCCTGGTTGAAATGCTGCAGGGTCGTGAGCGCGTTGAGCACGTCGACGGTGTAATCGGGAGTGCCGTAGGCGCTCGACGGGGGACCCTCGGAGGAACCGTGCCCCCGGTAGTCCGACTTGAAGACGATGTAGCCGCGCCGCGCGATGGCGTCGACGTAAGCCACGTAGCGCTCCGTTGTCCGGTACTGCGCCGGCGGAATGAAGCCGTGGTTGAAGATGATGACGGGCCAGCCGCTGAGCGGAGCTGTCCCCGATGGGATGGTCAGCAAGCCGCGGATCGTGAGGCCGTCGGACTTATAGGTCGCAATCGACTGCGAATAGTTGTTGCCCGGGGCAAGCGGTTGAATCACGGTCAACGGGCTGCCCGGGTAGCTCTTCGCCCGCATGGCGGCTATCGCCAGTGGGACCGGCGGCGGCGTTGCGCTGGGGGTGGGCGTTGGGCTCGGCGATGGCGAATGGGTCGCCTGGACCTTACTCGAGCTCGCCGGCTGGCAGGAGGCGACACCGAGTGCCGTGATGCCGACGGCAGCCCTGCCTGCGGTTCCGATGAACTGGCGCCTGGTGAGGGCCATCTCTACATGATGGCCAATTCGGCACGAATAATCACTTGTTGATCCTGTAGAACACGCCCGCGGTCAGGCCGGGTGCTAGGTGTTTGATCCTCTCTCGAGGCCCGGAAGCAGCTGGCTCACAGTGTTGATCGGGATGGCGAAGCCCACGCCCACGTTGCCGTTCACCGGACTCTCGATCGACTCGTTGATACCGATCACCTGGCCCTGGTTGTTCAAGAGGGCGCCGCCGGAGTTACCGGGGTTGATCGCTGCGTCGACCTGGATCAAGTCGGCGGGCACGGTGCCGCCCGAGCCGGTGTTGGCGCGATGGAGACCCGAGACGATGCCGGCGGTCAGCGATTCGCTCAGGCCGAAGGGGGCACCGATTGCGTACACCGTGTCACCAACCAAGAGGCTGTTGGAGTTGCCCAGGGTCACGGGGTGCAGGCTGGACGCCGCCACCGATACATGGATAACCGCGAGGTCCGCACCGGAGTTGATCCCGACCAGGGTCGCCGAGGCGGTCTGTCCATTGCTGAACGTGACCTGCATCTGCTGAGCACCGGACACGACATGAGCGTTGGTCACGATGTCGCCGGCGGCATTGACCACAAGGCCGGACCCGGTCCCCTGTCCGCTGGAGCCGAAGCGGCCCTGGACCTGGGTGGTGATGGTGACCACCCCGAGAGATGCCTGCGCGTAGATCGCCGAGGCCGAGAGGGCAGTTCCATTCGAGGTTGCCGTGCCTGTGGTCACCCTGGTGGAGGCGACCGTAGCGGTCGGGCTGCTCTGCGCATTGATCAAGGCTGCCGTGGCCGCCCCACTGGCGACGCTTGCCCCCAGCACGGCAGCAATAAAGCCCGCCGCCAGGCGGCGCGAAACGCGGGACCTGGGTGGCTGGGGCGCCGTTGGGCCCGAAAAGGTGGGTGGATTGAAGGACGGGTTTTGAAAATTCTCTGCGATCATGGCCTTTCGGACCTCCGTCTGAATCTTGGACTGACTGAAGTCATCATGGCCTCGTAAAACTTGCGATTCGATTACGGATTGATAAGTCTGTGCTAAGAAAAACAGTCCTGTGCGGGTAACCATTTCGACAGGTCCCCAGCTCCAGGATGGGCTCACCAAACAGCGAGGAGGTGAAACGAAATGAACGTAATGCAAAAGGCCATCACAGGAGCAGCGGTAGCAGGCTCGTTGCTGACCGGAGGTGTGATCGGAGCCACCCTCGCCGGACCGCTCGGCGCAAGCGCTGCGACCACCAGCACGACCGGCACCACGGCGGCCACCACGGCCACCTCGGCGGCGCCCTTCGTGTCGAATGAGAACGCCACGCACGAGGCCGGCGAAAGCGCGGCTCGCGAGGCGCAGGAGAATGCCGGGCAGATGCCGACAGTTCCCTAAGGTCGAGATCCCAGCAGGAGGGCCGGCACCGGCCGGCCCTCCTTCCCGAGTCGATGAGAAGGCGATAAGGGCCTTTTAATGAAACCGAAAGGGAGCCTCGGCCACAATGGGGGCGTGTTCCCAATGAGACCATTCCGGTCTCGACAGCAAATGCTGATCGCGGCCGGTAGCGCGGTGGCCTTGATCGCTGCTGTCCTGGTGGTGCTCTTTCTTGTCGTCTTTCCGACCAGCGCGCCCAAAAAGCTGGCGATCAGCTCCACCAGCAGCCCTTCCACCTCGCCGCTAGTGAGCGGCCAGGCAGCGGGCTCCTGGACCGTAGCCAGGAACTCGGTCGCGGGCTATCGCGTTCGCGAGCAACTGGCCTTCGTCGGCGCTCCCAGCGACGCGGTCGGCCGCACCTCCGCCGTCACCGGCAGTATGAGTCTGAGCCAGACCCCAACCGGTTACACGGTCGACGCGGCAACCTTCACGGTCGACGTGAGCACCCTGACAAGCGACCGGTCGATGCGCGACCAGCGTATCCATAGCATCGGCCTACAGAGCGACCGCTATCCAACTGCGACCTTCAAGCT
>DASWQQ010000252.1:0-7725 GCA_036403615.1 Candidatus Dormiibacterota bacterium
CGCCCTTTGCCGCGCGCCTTTGCGATGTACATGGCAACGTCGGCGTTCTTGAGCAGATCTTCCGCAGCCTCCTCACCGGAGACCAGCGCCGCGATCCCGATGCTGGCGTGGACGAAAACCTCCCGGCCCTCGATGGCAAACGGGGTCGAAAGCTGGCGGGTAATGCGGTCAGCCACGCGGCGAGCGATCGACTCGTCCTCCATGTTTTTGAGCAGTACGGCAAACTCGTCGCCACCCAGGCGGGCGACGGAATCGCCCGGACGAAGCGTCGCCTCGATACGTTTGGCGACGGCCGCCAGCAGCTGGTCACCCGCTTCGTGGCCCAGGGTGTCGTTGACAACCTTGAAGTCGTCAAGGTCGAGGAAGAGCACGGCGATACGGCGGTGTTCTTCGCCGTGGACGGCGTGATCGAGGACCACGCGGAAGGCGGCCCGGTTGGGTAGGTTGGTGAGGGAGTCGTGAAAGGCCTGGTGTGTCAGTTTTTCTTCCAGGGCTTTTCGCTCACTGATATCGCGTGTGTTGAGCACGAGACCGTTAACTGTGGGCTCCTTCAAGAGGTTTGTGATCGTGATCTCCGAGATGCAGAATGACCCGTCGTCACGCCGCAGCCGGCACTCGACCGAGATTGGCGGGCCCTCGATGTTGATGGCTTCCTCGATACGTCGGAGTGCCTGGTTTCGGTCCTCACTGTGCACGAGTTCACTGAATGGAGTGCCGACGAGCTGGCCACTCTGATAGCCGAAGATACGCTCGACGGAGGAACTCTGGTATTCAATCCGGCCGGCCTGATCGATGAGCGTGATTACATCCGATGAGTTCTGCACCAGCGAGCGGAAATGCTCTTCGCGGTGCCGGAGCGCGACCGCGTTCGACTCCAGCTGACGGTTGAGTGCCTGGTTGTCCACCAGCATCAGGAACTGGCGGAAGACGACCAGAACGACGACAAACATCATGCCCCAGAAGATCACGGCGTCCAGCTCCCCGGGCTGCAGCTCCTCGATCACGGCCGTGATCGCGGCAGCGGCAACGGGTAGGTAAGGAAGGACAGGCAGGACCCGTTCAGGGACCGCGTCTGCCTGGCTCGCGGCGTTAGACATCGATCGGGCCCGCCAGGCGGCGATGCCGACCAGCAGGTAGCCGGCAACCCAGCCAACGTCAACCGGGTTACCGGGGCCATAGGAGTTGGTTGTGGTGAGGAAGGCGAAGCCGCTGTCGGCAAGCAGGTTGGCCAGGAGCCCGCCGGCGAGCAGGAGCAGGGGTAGTCGCATTGAACGGGCCGCCCGCGATGCGAGGACCAGGATCATGGTCCCGACCATGACGTCACCAGCGGGATAGGCGAGGCCGATCATCTGGGCCAGGACCCCGCCGGTTCCGAGCCGGTAAACCGTGCCGAGGACGGTCGCCCAGCTGACGACCAGCAGTGAGCCCGCGATCACCAGCCCGTCAAGTGCGGTTCGGATCAGCGAGGTCGCTCGCGACGCGGCGGTGGGAAAGCATAGAACGCCGCCTATGGCCAGCGGTACGGCCAGTAGATACCCGAGGTCGGCGAAGGATGGGAAGGGGGCCTGCTCGCCCTTGACCAGCTCGTAGTAAGACCAGACCACCTGGCCCGCTCCCCAGGAGGTGGCGGAGAGAGATATCAGGGTCCAGGCCAGGCGGCTCCGGCCCCGGTGGCGCCCGGCGGCCAGGAGGCAGGCCGCGCCTGCGATGAAGGCCGCCAGGAACTCGGCTATGTCATCGATCTGCTGAGTGCGCTGGCGTCCGCCCCAGCCGAATACCAGCCAGGCACCCAGCAGGAGGGCCACCGCAGCCCAGGCAAGCAGGGCCAGCAGAAGGCTCCGCTGTCTTCGAATCAGCGCCGTCAGAGCTGGGGACACTGTTAGGTCAACCGGCCACCCCGGCTTTCCTGAGGCTGGGAGAAGGCCGTTGTCCGGACTGCGACGGAATCGTTTCGCCGGACAACGGCCCGCTAGACGCTACTCGGTTGTCTGGTCGCCCTCGGCCTGGCGCTGGTCGCCGCCGGCACCCGGCTGGACCTCAGGTTGCGCCTGGCGCTGACCGCCGCCACCACCGCCGCCCGGGACGCCGCCCTGCTTGCCCGGCTGGCCTTGCTGCTGACCGCCGCCCTGCTTGCCCGGCTGTTGCTGCTGACCCCCGCCCTGCTTACCTGGTTGGCCTTGCTGACCGCCCTGTCCGCCTGCGTGATGACTCATAGGTCCTCCTTGGATTCCGGAAGTCCGCCGATGGCCCGAACCCTAGCGCGCTCGGACTCACAAAATCAACGCTTTCGGGTATCAGTAACGGACCGTGAAATCAGCGAAGGCGGCCTCGCCGCGAGGGGGCCACTATGGGTCCAGACGAACTGCTCTAGTCGCCTTCGGCGGCCTGCTGGACGAGTGGCGTGAATCTGAAGGGGAGCGCTCTGTCGGAGCTCCAGGGCGCGCTGGGCGCCATGGTCAGCGCTGCCAGCGCCCGGAGCACCTGGTCGTAGTTGACCCGCCAGCCGGCGTAGTCACGCCAGGCTTGATCGCGGTCCTTCTTGAGGCGCACTTTTTCTTTCTTCAGCTCCTCCCAGAGCCGATCGAATTCCTCACGGCGGATCGAGATCGGCGCATCCGGACGCGGATCCGGGTCGTAGTTGATCCGAAAGAAATCGGCAATCCGGCGCAGCGCCACGAAGCCGGCACGAATGCAGAGTTGCGCCTCGGGTGAAGGCGGCGAATCGAGACAGGCCAGGTCGATCGCGGCAGTGTCAAGGACACATCCCGCAGCGGTCACCCAGGAGCGATTGGGATGGGGCGAGCGAAAGAACACCAGGGCTGCAATCGACGTATGACTTTCCTCCACGTCGGCGAACCATTCCTGCCAGCGGGTCCAGACCCGGTCCAGCCGGTCGAGGCCAAGGATGTAGTGATGCTGGAGCAACATAACCCTGGGGGACGGGGGCGTTCCGGCCAGCGGCTCCAACTGCCCGACCGCGGTTTCACGGCGCGAGTAGGCGGCATAGATGGTCGGCAGGTAGCTGATCAGGAGCGCCACCAATCCAAGGCCGAGCGCCGCCTCGACGAAGCTGAGCAGGATGGCAGGAAAAAAGCGCGGGCGGTCGAAGCCCACAGTCGAAATGGCGGCGCCGCTGGTGGCGATCGCCTCGGTGAGCGGCCGGACTCCAAGCGCCCAGAACATGGCAGTGAAGCCGATGCCGACCAACGTGAGCCAGACAACCGGCAGCATCACCAGCACGATCGGCGTGTACATCGCCATCACCCGATCGCGGGTCGCATAGGGTTTAGATGGTGGTGTCACCTGGTTGAAGATCCAGCGAATGGTGGTGAAGACGATCCGGCTGATGGCCACAGGCGCGCCCCGTGGAAGTACGAAGGTCTTAACCGCCGAGAGCACGGTGGCGATCACGGTCGCGGCCCCGGCAATGAAGATGGCCGCGTCCAGCAGGAACACGGCCATCACCTTACCGAACGGACTTAGTTCTGCTCCCGGCTGGCCTCCCCTACCGTGAGCTTTACTTCTTTGACCTCGCCGGCTCGGATCAGCTTGACCGGCTCCTGGGCTCCAACCTTGAGTGTGCGCACCTTCCGGTAGAGATCGTCCAGGCTGGCCGAGCTGGAGCCGGCGATCGCGACCAGGGTATCGCCCTGCATGATGCCGGCTTTGTCGGCAGGACTGCCGGGGTCGACTGTGATCACCAGCAGTCCGCTTTCCTGACCCGCCCTGGCGCGCACCACCTCGGGAAGCTGCACCTGCTGGGTGCCGACACCCAGGTAAGCGCGCTTGATGCGACCGTCCGCGCGCAGGCTCTGGATCACGCGCTCGGCGACGTCCATGGCGATCGCGCGACCATCACCGCGGCCGAAGACCCAGCTATTCATCCCCACCGCACGACCCTCCACGTCCACCAGCGGACCCCCGGAAAAGCCTGGGTAGAGGGGCGCGTTGGTCTGAATCAGGTGCTCGATCTCGCTGCCCCGCCAGCCACGCCAGGATGAGGAGACGGCACTGATGGTTCCGAAGGTGGCTTTGAGCCCACCTGGCCGACCGATGGCGAGGACGATCTGACCCGGCTTGAGATCGGCAACCTTTGCCCGCGGCATCGCCGGTGCATTCAGTCCCTCCACCTTGAGCAGTGCGAGGTCGGTGGCCGGGTCGCGTCCAGCCAGCGTCGCCTTGAGGGTTCGATCGCCCACCCCCACCTCGATTTCCTCTTCCTGCTCGACCACGTGGTTTGCGGTCAGGACCAGGTCTTTGTCCCAGGCGATCCCGGTGCCGGCGCGGCCGCGGCGAGCGTCGACGCGCACGACGCTCCCACTGGCCTTCTCGACCAGGCCGGCGATGTCGTTAGACAGATCTGAAAGAGAACTCATGGTGTTTGCTGCTCCTTTTGCTGAGGCAATTTGAATCAACTACACCGTAGAGCCGATGGGTGGTCGGCGGCTTCAGCCGAAAGGCCGGGGAGACACCCGGATGTTCGGCTAGGGGGTCAGGCGCTCGGCCAGGTATTTGATGCCGATCGGATAGCGGTACTCGATGGCGGCGTGGGTGGCGTCGAAGAGCTCAAAGAAAAGATCCGTTATCCCGATGCCGGCCAGCGCCCGTCGGAAAGCCTCCGCGCCCAGATCGAGGTAGAAGTCGTCCCGGCGGCCGGCGTCGATATAGATCGCCTTGAGCCCGCGAAGTGCGTCGGCGTGACCGGGCACCATTCGGACCGGGTCCCACTGAAGCCAGCGCTCCCAGACCTGCGGGATCAGCATCCCGGTCGCCGGGTCGTAGGGCAGCCGAACCGACCCGTCCTCGTCGGCGGAGTAGCAGGCGGCCATACACCAGTCGTTGAGCAGCTCCCCATCGCCCTCGCGAGTGAATGCCGGCCGGCTGCGAAAGTCTTTCCAGAACTCGTCGAAGGAACCGTGGTACTGATCGCGGAGCGCCCGAATGGATTTGGGAAAAGCAGTGAGATACGACATTTCGAAGAGCGCGTCGCCCGCATGGGTTGCAAAGCCACCGAAAAGGTCCGGACGCAGCATCGGCGTCACCATCGCCCCGTAGCCACCGCTCGACTTGCCGGCAATGCCGCGGTTCGCCGCCTGGGGCAGAGTGCGATAGTGCCTGTCGACATAAGGCACGATCTCATCGCAGAGGTAGGTGTGATAGCGGCCGGTGCCGGGAGAGTCGAGGAATTGGCTGCCGCCGACCGAAGTCCAGCAATCGACATAGACAAGGATGCACGGCGGAGCGCCACCGGAGGCAAACTGCGCATCTGCCAGCTCGGGGAAGTTGCGCCGAAAGGCGGCGCGGTTCCACCACATGTCTAGCTGCCCGGTGAGGCCCTGGATCACATAGATGCTGGGATAGCGCCGGTTGCCCTCGGTGTCATATCCCGGCGGCAGGTAGACACGCAATGGCCGCACATGCGGATCTCCCAGCGGGTTGCCCTTGAGCACCTCGCTTTCGAAGTGGTGCTCGTCGAAACGGCCCGCCGGCTGGCGCGTCCAGGGCGGCGAGACCGTCACGGGATGTCTAGCGGCCTTCGGTTGCGGGTGCTAGCCCGATGTGGCAGCTCGCTTCGCCGCGCTTCTCCAGGTACTGCTGGTGATAATCCTCAGCCCGGTAGAAAGTCGACGCGGGTGTGATCTCAGTCACGATCTTCTTGCGCGTGTGCTCCTGGCGCGCGTCGCGCGAAGCGACCGCCGCCGCCTGCTGTTCGGCATCCCGCGGAAAGATCGCGGAACGGTACTGGCTGCCGATGTCCCAGCCCTGGCGGTTCATCGTCGTCGGATCGTGATTCTCCCAGAAAACAGTGAGCAGCTCGTCGTAAGACACGCGAGCCGGGTCGTACTCCACTTCGACAGCCTCTGCATGCCCCGTGCGTCCGGTGCACACCTGCTTGTAAGACGGATCGACGGCAGTCCCACCTGTGTAGCCGACCGCTGTCGCAGTCACCCCAGGTAACTGCCGAAACGCAGCCTCGACTCCCCAAAAACATCCTGCTGCGAAAGTCGCCTTGCTCATGTCATGAACAACTCTACCGACTCTCGGGATGTTCCATCGAGTGAGATTGAGTCGGGGCGGAGTGACGGTCGTAGCGCCGTGCCGCGGTAACCCGACGGGGCCTCGCCCCACGCGAGCCGCGCTTTAGTGCGCTGCGAGCGATTGAGAGGTCGTGGCCGGCGCGTAGACCGTTGCGCAGCCCCGGCTCAATCTCTGCCGTAGGGGGGGACCCTGAGTTCTTAGAACACGTTCATGATATGCAAATAAGTGACAGCTTCGTTATCATGTACGTGATGGAAGGGGAAACACCCATGGTTTACTCGTCGGCGCCGCCTGATGCCTAGGCGCAGGCGGTCCCGGTCCGCCATATATCGGCACATACGGCTGAACCGGCGGATGCACCGGCGATCCAGGACACGGCGGATCATGCTCCTGGGCCTGCTGCTCGTCTTCGGGCTGCCCCTGATGGCGGTTCCCGCGCTGGCAGCCGAAACGGTCGGCAACCTGCCCGCCGTTGACGGCCTCTCCGCCAGCGGCTTGAACCAGGACATGCTGATCTATGACCGGCACGGCACCCTGCTGGATGACATCGGGCTCAATGGTGACCACCGCATCGTTGTCCCGCTCAAGTACATCTCGCCCTTCGTCAAGCAGGCGACGATCGCAATCGAAGATCGGACCTTTTACAGCAACAGCGGCATCGACGTCGGCGGAATTGCCCGGGCCGCGGTCGCCGACTACACCAATCACCACATCAGCCAGGGCGGCAGCACCATCAGCCAGCAGCTGGTCAAGCAGGTTTTCATCGGTCCCAATCCGCCACCAACGATTCAGCGCAAGATGCGCGAGGCGGTTCTCGCCATCGACCTCAACGGCCGCTACACGAAGGACCAGATCCTCGAGATGTACCTGAACACCATTTATTACGGTAGCCAGAGCTACGGCATCGAGTCCTCGGCGCGGACCTACTTCCACACCAACTCGCATGACCTGACGCTGGGACAGGCCGCCATGCTGGCCGGGCTTCCCCAGGCCCCCACCCAGAACAGCCCCCTGCTCAACCCGAAGCAATCGAAGCTCCGTCAGCTGGAGGTCCTGAACGCGATGCTGGCGCAGAAGATGATCACGCCGGCACAGGCGCTCGCCGCCGGCAACGAGCAGATCCAGGTCTTTCCTCCCTCAAACCAGGTGATGGCTCCCCACTTCGTTGACTACGTGCTCCAGGTTCTCGACAAGCAATTCCACATCCGGCCGAGCGACCGCAAGGGTTACCGGATCTACACCAGCCTCGACCTGAACCTGCAGAACCTTGGCGA
Organism: Candidatus Dormiibacterota bacterium; assembly: GCA_036403615.1. GTDB lineage: Bacteria > Chloroflexota > Dormibacteria > CF-121 > CF-121 > JALYYC01. Next base: position 7,314 of record DASWQQ010000252.1, read on the forward strand.
GCGGGTTGTGCGCGACCAGATTGCCAGGGCCGGAAACTTCTACAACTTCCACGACGCCGCGCTCGTCTCGATGGACCCCAGGACAGGGGAGGTGCTGGCCATGGTCGGTGGCGCCGATTACAACCGGCCGGGCGGCCAGATCAACATGGCCACCTCCCCCACCCGACAGCCGGGATCGTCCTTCAAGATGTTCACTTACACCGCGGCGATCGAGAGCGGCCGGCTCAACATGATCAGCCCGATCCTCGACCAGCCGATGAAGTTCCCGCTGGGCGGCGGCACCGATGGCTACAAGCCCTACGAACCCCAGAACTACGACCAGACCTTCCACGGCACGCTTCCGCTCAAGATCGCTATGGGTAACTCGCTGAACATCCCGGCGATCAAGACCGAGTTGACCGTCGGTATCCCG
>DASWQQ010000253.1:0-6438 GCA_036403615.1 Candidatus Dormiibacterota bacterium
ACCGTCCCTGGGACCGTTATGCGCTGGACCCGCTGGAGCAGCTCCAGATCCAGAAGGAGGCCGACTCCCGAGGGCTGGAGATCATCGGCTTCGCCCACAGCCATCCCGACCACCCGCCGAGACCGTCGAAATTCGACGAGGACCACGCCTGGTCCTTCTACAGCTACATCGTCGCCTCAGTTCAAAAGGGAAACCTGGTTGAGGCCCGTTCGTGGCGCCTGGACGACGGCGGCGCCTTCCAGGAGGAATTGCTCCAGGTCAACTAGAAAGGCTTGACCACCATCATGAAGACGATGGCGAGAACGATCACCAGGCTTGCCACTCCCAAGATCAGCCCCTGTCGAGCGAGTCGCTTGAATTTATCGCTTGCATGCCCCTCGGTCTCCAGTGCCTCGATCTGTCGCTTCGTTACCCGCGAGTAGAATCCAAGCGCCACCACAATCAGTAACGCGAAAAGAACGAGGGCGGTCGCAATCCAGCCGCGGCCGAGCCCCCACGGGCCGATGGCCACCAGCACCAGACCCGTGATCAGGAGGAGTGCATAAGCAGGGTTCGCCACCCGGCGGTCGATGAAGCTGATACCTCGCAGCGCAAATGACAGATGCGCCGGCTCTCTGGCAGCCAGCGCATTCCACAAGCCGTAGGTGATGTTGCTGCCAACTGCAGTGATGGCAAGCAGGACGTGGATGTACTTGAGCAGCGTGTACCAGGTCACCGTCATGGCACTGGCCCCAGCTTAGCCTCAGTTCGCTATTCCGCCACCGGCTGAGATCGGTGTCGGGCCAGGAAGTATTCAGGAACAGAATTCATCGGCGGTCGCTCTTTGTCTTCGATCTCTTTCTGCTCGATCCAGTAGCGTTCGTCCTCGTAATGGATCAGCTTCATCGTCTTGTTGATCTCTTCCAAGAGGTGGATCCTGTGCCGGTCGCCGAGGTGCTTGAGGCCCACCTGCATGATGGCGAAGGCCATCTTGGAGAGATCGAAGAGGGTCTGGTTGCGATGGACGCGCATCCCGAGGTCGACCTGCGCGATGGCACGCAACCCATACGCCTCGGAGATGGCGAGCAGCAGTCCCAGTTCCACGCCGTAGCCGCTGAAGAACGGCACACTCTCGAGCACCCGCCGCCGGCCAGCGTACTCGCCGGAGAGAGGTTGAACCAGGCCCGAAAGTTCGGGAAAGAACAGGTTGAGCAGCGGACGTGCGGCCAGCTCGGTCACCCGGCCCCCACCCTGCGCCTGGATTTCGCCACCGTACGCTAGGGGCCGACGGTAGAAGCCCTTCACGTAGTGGATCTCCGGATCGCTCAGAAGCGGGCCAAGAAGGCCGTAGACGAACTTGGGCGCGATGTTACTGATGTCCGTGTCGACCCAGCAGATCAGGTCTCCCTTGAGCACGTAGAGGCTCTTCCAGAGCGCCTCACCCTTGCCGTGAAAGGCGCCATATTTAGGCAGGATCTCGTGGTGCTGAACCACCGTGACGCCCGCGCGCGTTGCGATGGCGGCCGTCCGATCCGATGAGGCGGAGTCGATCACGACGATCTCATCCAGCAACGGGATCTTGTCCATCAGAGCGTGTTTGAAAGTGCGGATCACTTTGCCGACGGTGTTCTGCTCGTTCAGCGTCGGCAGTCCGAGGCTGATGGTGATGCCCTGGCGTTCCTTCAGGTCGACGAGCCGTCTCAGGTCGCCGAACTCTTTGCTGTGGAATGTGTTCTCGGCAAACCAGCGGTCGACACGTTCCGCTGCCGCGGCGCGGCTCTCGACCCGGAAGGGGCGGTCGGGGTCCTTCAGGTTGGCGACCGGGCCGGCTGCCTTGGCGACCATGACGCTACCGTTGATGCGGCGTAGCAGGCGGCCGACCGGTGCCCCTAGCACCATCGGGCGGTGCATCAGGCTGAGGGTTGCGCCCAGCACGATCAGTTGGTGCTGGGCCGATTCCCGGACGATGGCCTCGCGGACCGAGGTCGATAGCACGGTCTGACGCCGCACCGGGACATCGACCCGGTTGGAGAGCTTGAGGAAGGCCAACTCCTCCCGTTCGCGGGACTCCGCCGATATCCGCGGATTGAAGACGTGTAGGACGCACAGCTCCGCTCCCGTTTCACGGCATACCGTGCTGGCCAGACGCAGGGCCAGCTCAGCGTTCGGACCGCCTCGAACCGGTACTAACACGCTCTTGATCGGCGTCGTGTCAGGACGTACCAGGGCGACATCGCAAGGCGGTTCCACCAGCAGGTCCTCAATGGCATTTGTCCAGGCGATGTCGGCCCGACTGCGACCGGTTGCGGTCTCCAGCACCAGGAGGTTGGTATCCGTTTCCAGTACCGCCTCCCTGATGCCCTGGGCCGCGACATGCGCGATTCGAACCTGCCCGCGAAGCTCGCCGGGGCCGCGCTCGGCGTAGCGGGTGATGCGAGAGAGCAACGTCCGGTAGGCGCGCGCGACGGCGACACCCTCGCTCAGCGGCCGATCGGGCGCCATTTCGATAACGCCGAGCAAGGTACCGCGTGAATCCTCCGCGTTGAGGAAAGGCGAGACGGCCTTGAGTAGCGGACCCGAGCGCGCTGGGTTGGTGGTCGGGACGAGGACGCGGTAGTGGCTCACCTGGGTGTCAATAGGGGCTCGATGCGCTCCTCGACGATCCGGTCCCAGGAGAGGTCGTGAAGAACCCGCCTCCGCATCCGCGTGCCCTCCTCCTCGAGAGCAGCAAGAACAGCCCTTGTGAATCCCTCAGCACCGGCCTCGAGTGGCGTAAAGCGCGGGCCGCTTGGCGCTACTTCGCGGAAGGCGGGCAGGTCGCTGCACACGACCGGCGCGCGGAAGACTGCCGCCTCTGCCAGTGGCAAGCCGAATCCCTCGCTTGTGCTCGGGAGGGTCACCACGTCGCAAAGCATATATAGGTCGGAGAGGGTGGAGGCGTCGATGGCATAGCCGCCCGGGCCGGGCGCCGGTTGGCTCTCGAAGAGGAAACAGACCGACTCCTCGAGGTCCAGTTGCCGGGCCAGATCCTTGAGCTCGGCGACGTACTCCTGCGATCGTGGATTGTGCGGGCCTGGCGGCCCCGTGATGAGAAGTCGCACGCTTCTGCCTGAGTCCCTGACCGCGGCCGCGGCCCGGATGGCCCACTCCAGGTTCTTTCGCTTCGTGATTCGCACCGGCGCCAGCATCAGCACGTCCACCTTGTCGAGCTCAAAGCGCTGAACCAGCCCACGGGTCGCCGCCCCGATTCGGAGCAGGCCCTCCGGGTCGATGCCATTTGGAATCACACTGGTAACGCCCTGCGCCACGCCTGTCAGCGCCTCCCATTCGGCCTTTCTCTGACTCGATATGAAGACGGAGGTGATCCGCGGATGCTGACGGCGAAGGTACGACCATGGCTCGCCTTCGTGCATCAGCGGCTGGTAGAGAGGGTTGGACCAGCTGAGGTCGTGCATCCAGGAGACGAATCGCGGACCGGGACGGTCGGCAAGTTCCCAGAGCACCGAGGTCAGCGCCAGGTTGAAATGCAGGCTGAGTGCATTGTGAACGATCAGCGAGTCGAGCTGGGCCAGCTGCGGCTCCAGGCGGGCAAAGAGACAGCTTCGCAACGTCTCCAGGCCCTTTGGTACCTCGCCTCTATCGAGTGCGTCGCGAACCTGTGTGACGTCCGGATGCCGCGAGTCGAGCTCGGGGATCAAGACCAGCTGAATCGTGGTGGGCGAGGGGAGAGGGCCGCCGCGACCCGACAGGATCGTTATCGGATGTCCGCGTGAGCTCAGCCGCCTTGCCTGCTCATAGAGGATCGTCTCCACGCCGCCGATGACCGGCGGGCAGGTGTAGTGGATCAGGCCTACCCGAGAAATCGGTGCCACCGTACCGGTCAGGTGATCAACGGCGGCTCGTCGAGAACGACCGCCAGCTCGTCGGGCTTTTCCACCACGTCGACCTGCGGCCGCCCGCCGTTGTAAGAGACGTTGAACGAGAGCCGCCCGCTTCCGACGCGCATACCTCGCACCTCGACGTTTCTCAACTGACCAAAGGGAACCGGATTTATGTAGACGCGGCCCGCGGTGGTGTCGGGCACGATCCCCAGGGCAGACTGCAGCAGGTGGAAGGCAGCGCCGGCGCCCCAGGCCTGGGGGTTGCAGGAGACGAGGTACTCGGCCGGACCGTTGTTGAACCGCTCGTCGCGACGGAAACCGCAGAACAGCTCGGGCAGACGGTAATTAGGCATTCGAAAGCCGGCTTCCATAATCCCGTCGATCACCTGGCTCGCCGCCTCGGTGTGCCGGTAGCGGCGCAACCCGGCGACCGCGATCGAGTTGTCGTGCGGCCAGACGGTTCCATTGTGGTAGCTCATCGGGTTGTAATGAGGCGACTGGCTGGATAGCGTCCGAATTCCCCAGCCCGAGAACATGTCATGGTCGAGCAACCGGTCCCTCATTATTTCGGCGCGCTCCGGGTCACAGATTCCGGCCCAGAGGCAGTGTGCCGGGTTGGAGGTGACGGATGGTATCGGAGCCTTGACCCGGTCGAGAGCCTGGGCATAGAACTGCTCTTCCTCGAGCCAGAACTTGAGCTCGAATTTTCGCCGCAGCTCGGACGCCTCCCGAGCCAGGCGCTCGGCAAGAGGTAGCTGGCCCATTCGCTCCAGGATGCGGCTGATCCCGAGTTTGGCCTGGTAGACGTAGCCCTGAACCTCCACCAGCGCCGCCGGCAGCTCCGCCGGGCGGCCGTCCGGATATAGGAGTGAATCCGAGGAGTCTTTCCAGCCCTGATTCCTGACCCCGCCCCGGGCGCGCTCCGCGTACTCGACGAAGCCGTCGCCGTCGCTATCGCCGAACTCGTCGATCCAGCGCAGTGCGGCAAGCGTTGCCGGCAGCAACTCGACAAACAGGTCGCTGTCGTTCAGCCAATCCATCATCTCGACCATGCAGACGAGAAACAGTGGAGTGGCATCCACCGTGCCGAAGTATGGCGTGTGCGGGATCAGCTTGAGATTGGCCAGTTCACCGTAGCGCAGCTCATGGAGGATCTTGCCCGGTTCCTCCTCACGATCGCGGTCGACTTTTCGGCCACGGTGCTGTGCCAGGTAGCGGAGCGTCCCGCGCGCGATCTCAGGATTGACCATCAGCATCTGGATCGAGGTGATCAGCGAATCCCGTCCGAAGGGAACGCTGTACCAGGGGATCCCGGCCATCGGGAGCAATCCGGTTTCGAACTCTTCCACCAGAATGCGCAGGTCCATCTGGCTTCGGCGCAGCAGGCCACGGTCGAGGAAGGAATTGTCGGTTTTGATCACCGTCGTCGATTCCTGCCAGTGGCGATAGGAGGCCTGCAACGCCTCCAGTGCCTCTTCGTGCCCGTAGCCGAAGGTAGTGTCGTCGTCTCCAAGGCCGGGAATCACGTCCACCACCAGCCGGACCGTTTGCTTCGGCTCCAGCCGGTAGCTATAGGTCAGCAGGTTACCGTCGCTGCTCTGCGGAGCTCGGTCTACAAGGACCTGGGTTTGCCGGAAGACTCCATCGAGACCGTCGTAGCCGAATGAAGTCCCGGCATCGGAGACCACCGGTTTTCGTGTCTTTCCCAGCGTTCGCCGCTCGTGCCCGTGAAGTGCGCCGACCGTACCGCGGACATCGAACATGTCCAGGAAGTCGGCATCGACGCAGAGCGAGCATTCGATGTCGACCGGTTCGCTACCGCAGTTCTGGATCCCGATCCGCTCGTGCAATCCGCCGTGGATGAAACGGGTTCGGCGGATGCTGATGCTCTGCTGCGGGATGCGCCGCTTCCCCTCGTCAAGCAGGAGGACCGGATTGACCATCTGGAAGGTCGCGACGTAGGACTCGTCGACCGAGGAGGAGAGGAGGATCGGCTGCAGACCGTTCAGCCTGAATTCAAAGGTAGACAGGTACCGAGTGTCCGAGAAGTACAGACCCAGTCCCCTGGTATTGCCTGCCGGGATGTCGCCCATCTCGTCGGACACCATCATGATCCGGTTCTCTTTGAGAACAACCCGGCCGTCCGGCACGGTGCCTATTATATGGTCGGTTTTCGAGATTGCTTACTCTTCGGTGGCTGATATGTTGATACCTGATCCGGAGATGTGATGGCGTTACCTCTGGTTGCCATCATCGGCCGGCCCAACGTGGGCAAGTCCGCCCTCTTCAACCGGATCATCGGCGAGCGCCGGGCAATCGTCGATCCGATGGCGGGGCTCACGCGCGATCGTCTGTATGCCGAGGCGGAATGGCGCGGTCGCCGTTTCCTGATGGTTGACACTGCCGGGCTGATCCTGGGCAAGGACCGGGACGAGGTCCCGGCGCAGCGCGAGCTCCGCCGTCGGATGGAGGAACAGAGCCGGCTCGCGATCGAGGAGGCCGACATCATCATGTTCGTACTCGACATCCGTGAGGGCCTGACAGCGGTGGACCGCGACATAGCCGAGCTCTTGCGCCG
>DASWQQ010000254.1:0-5185 GCA_036403615.1 Candidatus Dormiibacterota bacterium
ATGAGCGCTTCGCTCTTGTCGATCCCGATGGCGGAGCCCTGAGGGCCCACGACCTGCGCGGCCTCAATCACGTCGTAGCCTAGTCCGCAGCCGATGTCCACCACCGACTGGCCCTGGCCGAGTTCGAGACGCTGGCTGATACATCGTTTGTACTGCTGGAACGACTCCAGCTCGTTCATGAACTCCAGGCAGCTCAGGAACTTACGGAGGTCGGCGTTGTCGTCGACGTCGCGGAATCCTGTGGCCAGGTAATCCCGACTATCGATCCCCGACATCTGACTCCACCTCACAGTGATCTGTCATTGACACCGCCCTAGGCAGGCCAATCCACGTCGTCGCTGATGGAAGGCCGGCGCCCGCTTTGAGATCGCATGAGCTCGGAGGTATCGCCCACCGCGTGAAACTCCAGGTTGACGATGCTGCTCAAGATGGCGGGCGTGTCGGCTGCCAGCTGCGGCTCGACGTAGGCGCGAAGGCGTGCGGGGTAGGCTGCCTCGACCCAGAGCCGGTCGACGGCACCGATCGGTTGAACGACCATGCCGGTCGGACCTTAGATGACGTGTTGCGCCTGCCCAACCCGCAGTCGGCGTGAGTGTACTGCTGCGGTCGCCGATTGTCATCCAGCTGCCAGAACAAGCCACGGCCGACCTGTCGAGCGATCACGGGCGCCATCGTAGGACCATCCGCCTGGATACATCCCGTTGGCTGGGGCGCCCCACACTATCATTTGTCCCCTCCTTCGCAGGTTGACTCTGTGAGTGTCGATAGGGCAGGCTAGAACCGCATAGGTTAGTTGGTTCTCGTTGGGAGGTGCCCATGGCTGAACCACCGGGAGCGTTAGCGCCGGGGCGACTGCGTTTGGTCCAAGTGGCTCTCGGAGCACATCCCACCGCCGAAGGCTGGGAGGAAGGTGCAAGCTTCCCTAGCTTCTTGAGCCCGGGCGGCTATCCGCGTCGTCCCGGTGCACTCCCGTAGTCTCGAACGACGATCGGACTGTGGATAAAAGGTCAAGGAGAACTGCAGTGCCGTACGAGGCGCCGTTAGCTGGGAAGGCAGATCAGCCGGAGGATAGGGGCGAGGAGCGTACTCCTGAAGTCAACCCCAGTGAGGATCCAGAAGCCGAGGCTGAGGCTGGGCAGAGAGAAGGTAAGGACGAGGGGCTGGCCGAAAAGGTCAAAGAGAAGGGCAAGGAGTTGCTCGACAGAGTTTCCGGGCCCGACGTGCCGCCCTCGCTCGGAGGTGAAGAGAGGAGAGACTGACCCGAACTGGCGTACCGCTCCCGTCGCCTGGGAGGCGCTTTGCCAAGCGCTGGGCACTGGGGGACCTGCTTCCTCGCCTGAAGCCGAGTCGGAGAAGTCGGCCGGATCACCGGGCAAGCTCCTCGCGGAGAGCGCCTCCCGAGTGGCGTCTGCGCTGCTGGCGGGAGGAGCTCGCCAGAGCTCGTTGATCCGGCTTCCCTTGACCGGCAGCGGCTACGCCTACTAATCGAGCTAGCCGCGTCCTCGCGGATCATTGCCAAAGCTGGAACGATCCTGATTTGGCCCTGCCGGTTGTGGACCAAGAGCTCGAGTGGGCTGAGGAACGTTGGGACTAGAATCCCTCAGCTCTCCCGGGAGGCGGTCTTGCCCCCCTTAGAGGGCTCGTCCCGTTGAGCCTCAATCGCTTCGGCGGGCGCCGGGGGAGGTTCCCCTCGGTCGCCGGGTTGCGCGACGGCGCCTTCTTCTCTGGGAGCACCCAGCCTCATCCGGTTGAAGACGGCGCCCAGCAGGAGCAGCTGGCTTAACAGGTAGAGCCAGGTTGCCAACAGGAAGAACAGAGCGAACTGCTGACCGTAAGTGTTGAAGCCATGGGCGAGCTTCGCATAGATGGGAAAGACCAGTGAGAGTACCTCGATCAGAAGGCCAGCAACCAGGGCTCCCGGCCAGATCTCGGTTACTCGGAAGGACCGGTTGGGCACGAATCGATAGATGACTATGAGGAGGCCGATGAGAACCAGGGCTCCGAGAACAAAGCCTCCCACCGGGGCCAGCGGCACAGAGGATCCGGCGGCTCCATTGGCGCCAGCTGCGACCAACAGGGCGGCCAAGAAGACAACCATCATGACAGCGCCCATGAGACGCTGGCGAAAGACGTTGCGCTGGCGAGTCCCGAAGATCTGCGTGAGCGCGAACTCCAAGGAGGCAAAAAAGCTGGTGCCGCCCCATATGAGACCCAAGATTGAGATCACACTCAGGATGCCGAGGTTGTGCTTGACACCTTTGAAGGCTTGCATCAACTGCGCATGCGCATCGGGAGGGAAGATGCCGACGATGAGCTCTTCCAAGCGCCGCTCGGTCTCCGGGTCCTGGATGACCAGTCCGAGGATGGTGAGCAATCCCAGGATCAGCGGAAACATGGTCATGAAGGCGTTGAAAGCGAGCGCGGCCGCATAGCTGCCTGCCTTGCTTTCACCATAGGCGGTTACCAACCTGCCCAGCCAGGACGACTTCACTCGTTCAAGTAACTGCTTCACCTCGCCAGGCCCTCCTGTCCAACCCTGATCTCCGGTTGTCGAGGCGGCGGCCGCAGCTGTTCAGGCAGGGTCATCGCGAACTCCTATAGCTATCCTCAGTCACCAGTCTGTTCACGGACTCGATCCTCATCGTTTTCACGCAACCAGGCCAGGGCCTGGCAGTCTGCCAGGCCCCGACCCCTGATGGAGGTGGAGCTGGCAGGAGGATCTCAGTCCAAATCTGATTTCTGCTGATGGCCAGCCGCCATCTGATCACCTCTTGCCAACTTCCTTTGCTCTACTTTCTTATTGCTTCCCGCCTGATCAGATGAACGATGGTCGCCTAGAAGCAGGCGACGATGAAATAGTCAGTAGCCAGCTCAAGGCGACCTGACTCATGACTTACGACCGACTACCGGACTGAGGTTCGGTGCTCGACCGAGCCGTTTCCGCTGCCTCCGCGGCTCGTCCACGGGCGCTGTCTGCCAGCTCGCCCGCATGCTGTCCGCCGCTCTCCTTGGCCGTCTGAGCTGCAGATTCTGCCACCTCTTGAGCAACCCGCTTCCCGCGATCCAGCGCCTCCTCGCCAGTCTCCGCTGCTTTTACCTTGACGGCGTCGGCGGCTTCGCCCAGCTTCTCGTCTTCCATAGGCGTGGAGGGCAGGAGCAACCCTAGAAGGAAGCCGGCGGCGACGGCGCCCAGTGCCAGTCCAAGCGGGTTCTCGCGCACGATGCCGGCCGCCCGCCTGGTCTGCTGCTTCACATCCTCAAGGTCGGGGGTGCCGTCGCTGGCCCGGGAGACCTGCTCCTGGGCGCCCGAGACCACCTCGCGTACCTGACCGGTGACTTGATCGCGCTTTTCAGCGACGGCGTCGCCCACTCTGCTCTTGACGTCGGCCTTGTAGCTCAAGGCGTCGATCCGTTCCCCGATCCGCTCGCGTCGCTCTTCTATTTCTCGCTCGATGGCGTCCGGGTCTTGGCCCATTCGATGTCCTCCTTGACAGTTCGCTGAGTCCTTTCCGGCGTGGGGGGCACAGCTTGCTCGAGCTGTCGACGGCCCAAGAGATAGAGAACTCCGGCGACGATTCCGTAGATCACTGCGATGATCAGCGCAGCCATCCAAACCGGCATCAGCAGGGCCAGCACGGCGATGAGGCAGGCGGTCAGCGCGCCCAGGGCGTAGAGGGCCACGATCCCTGCTCCACCCAGCTCACCCAGCCCAATCCCGGCGCGCTTGCCCTTGGTCGTAACCTCAGCCCGCGCCAGTTCGAGCTCCGCCCGCACCAAGTTGCTGACCTCCTCAGCCAGCTGCTTGACCAACTCGCCGGTCGGCAACTGCCGCAGGTCAGCATCGTTCCCTTGTCGATCCATCACTCACTCCCTCGAGGCGGCTGTGCCACCCCTTGCTGAGACATGCCGAACTCCGATTACGCTCCGGCCGATCCCGAGTGCGCGGCTCCGCCTTCTCCGTAGAAACAGTCGTGCCGCACTCGGCCTGGCCGCCGCGGAGTGGAACCAGGGACTGGGCCCTGCAACGGCGCCACCTATCTGCCTTGGTAGCGGCGCTGGCTCGAAGCCTTGAGGAAGCGAGCCGCGGCCACCCCCAGCGCCAGCCCGGCTGCCGCCATCACCCAGGGCTGCCGACGTCCGAAGTCCTCCACGTCGCGCAGGATGCGGTCCGCGTCAGCCTGGCGCAGGTAGCGGCCGAGCCCTTCCGTCTTGGCCGCCGCCTGGTCCACGAGCTGAGCCGGCAGATCGTTGCCCTGACTCCGCAACTGGTCGCCCATGCCCCGCATCGCCTCGCTGACGGAGCCGACCTGCTCCCCCGCCTGCGTGGACCTGGCGTCGACCTGCTGTCGCATCTGGTCTTGGACTGTCCCGCCCACCTCACGTGCCTTCAGCGACACCTGTTGGGCCTCATCCCGGAGGGGTTGCCGGATGCTGTCGTCCCCTTCTGGGCCCTGGGGATATTCCCTTCCGGGTTCTCCGGTTACGGTTCCAGCGCCGCTGTAGGGGATTCCGTAGTGCTGGAACAGGCGCTTCTCATCCTCAGGTGCCGGCTGGTCCTCGTCACCAACGTAGGGGGCAGTAGTGATCTGTTCTTTGCTGTAGGGAGCTCGCAGTTGATCTCCTTCCCAGCGAAGGACGGGCAAGGGCACGAAGGTCTTGCCCCTCCCCAAGGAATCCGTCCTGACCAGAACCCACTCCGGCTTCTTCGTCTCCTGGTCGACGTACACCTCATCAATAACGCCCACCGTCTCCCCGCTGCTGTCCACCAGCGTCCGGCTCTTGTAGTCGCTCGGTTCCTGCATATTTGATCCTCCCGACTCCCGATGGCGGAATTCCCCGGTCTCCGGCGCCTGCTGACTGTCTTCACTGTTCGAGACGGCCACGTGCCCGCCCTGAGTCAGCCACTGAGCCAGCCAACGCACAAAAGCCTCAATTTGGCATGTCGGCGACTGAGTCCAAGCACAGCCCGATCACGCAGTCGAGCGCCGCCTTGACGAAATCAGGGCCACCAGCCTCCAGCTCTAAAATCTACAACGACGATGTTGGGTAAAGCAAGCCCCTTAGTGTGTGGGAATTAGGTAGTGCCGATCGGAGGAAAGTCGATACCCGAAGCTGCCAAGGATGGTGCAGTTGACGGGCCACCCGCCGATCTCCGCGGCTCACTGGCCACGCCTTCGGCGAGTCC
>DASWQQ010000255.1:0-1880 GCA_036403615.1 Candidatus Dormiibacterota bacterium
CGAGGTGTGAACGGGGCCGAGTTCTGGAAAACGGTTACCTCGCTCGTCATTTCACCGCCGGCTGGGTTCCTGGTCGCCGGCGTTTTCATGACGGTCCTGCTGCTGGCGGTCCGCAGGATGCGGCCCGCCCCGCTGAATCGCTCCTTCCGAAGTCTGCAGGTACTGACAGCAGCCCTCGTCTCTTACTCGCACGGAGCAAACGACGCGCAAAAGACCATGGCGGCGATTACGCTCGCCCTGGTGGCGACCGGGCACCTGTCCAAGTTCAAAGTCCCGGTCTGGGTCGTCCTTCTCTCGGCGACCGCAATCGCCTTCGGAACCTATGCGGGCGGCTGGCGCATCATTCGAACGCTCGGCTGGCGGATATACAAGCTGGAGCCGGCAACGGGCATGTCCGCGCAGCTGGCGGGAGCGGCCGTCATCCAGCTCGCCACGCAGTTCGGATTACCGGTAAGTACCACCCATGTGGTCACCGGCTCAGTTATGGGAGCGGGAGCCGCCCAGCGCATGTCCGCGCTGCGCTGGGGAGTGGGCGCCAACATCCTGGTGGCGTGGATCGTCACCATTCCGGCGGCCGGGCTGACCGCTTGGATCACGTATGCCATCCTGCAGACGGCAGGGCTGAGTGGCTGAGTTAGGGCGCGGGTATGTAGCGCGCCTCGACGATGCGACCACTGTCCTCTCGCACGACCCAGGTTGATCCCTTCTCGAGTCGTGCTCCGGCACGCGCCACGATTCCCTGGCCGATCAGGAGCTCCAGGAACTCCTCGAGCACATCGCCATGGGTGCAAAGCGCCGCGCTGGAGCCCGCATGTCGGCGTATGACGCCCATCAGGCCGGTGGCGCCCGCGCCTTCGGCAAGGTCGTCCTCGGTTTGAACCGCCAGGCCGAGGTGACGGGCAAGCGGCTCGACCGTCTCGATGCATCGACGGTAAGGGCTGGAGAGGACGGCCGCGATCTGCGCATCTTCGAGCAGGCTCACCAGGTCCTCAGCCTGGCGCCTGCCGGGTTTGGATAGCGGCCGAAGCCGGTCGTCACCCTGCCAATCGGCCCGGTCACCGGCCTTGGCATGCCGAACCAGGTAGGCGGTCACGGCGCTCTATGGATCAGCCGGTCGCCGCCAGGTCGAGCGATCGCAGCAAGGTGCGGTCCCTCCGATAGCTCAAAACGTCGTAGGCCTCGTCGATCGTGACCCAGCGGATTTCATCCACCTCGTCGCCGGCACGGAAGCGTCCGCCGACCACCTCCATGATCCAGTAGCAGGCCACCTTATCGCGGCCCCGCCGGTCGGAGTAGGCGGTGCATCCGAGGGGGCGGACCAGGCGACAGCGGTAGCCTGTCTCCTCTTCGACCTCGCGAAGGGCCGTCTCCTCGAGACTTTCACCGGCATCAACCTTGCCCTTGGGGAAGGTCCAGTCGTCGTAGCCCGGACGGTGAATCAGCGCCACCTTTGTCGAGCCGCGGGATCCGCTCTTGCAAATTATCCCGCCCGCCGCCCGGACCAGCTTGGCCTCCTCCACATTCAAGATCTTTGCTGCCATTGACACCCCTTGCAAAGTTTGTTGCTGAGACGACGAGTGGATCGATGCCGCGTGCTCTATATCATCCACCTTCTGAGTGCTTTGCGGGCAAGTATTTTCCATTTTTTTGTCCATGCGGACCGGTCGACCATGGCTACCTCTCTTTCGACAGCGCTCAATTCCCCGGCCACGAAGGCGTGAGGGCCTTCGGCCGCTCGTCGCAGCCACTGCTGCGCAGTGACGCTGTCCTGATGATCGCCGAGAACGTCCTGCAGCTCGGTTAGCGCCGCGGTGAAACGGGCGGCGGCCTTTCCCACCACCGGCTCGGCCGCTTCGGCGGCGTACCGAACCCGCTTCGCG